>CAYVAZ010000155.1:0-11759 GCA_964449065.1 uncultured bacterium | reverse complement strand
CACAACCCCCTCTGTGTCTCCCCCAAACTTGGGGGAGAAGATATTGCGTTTTCAAATTTGATTCCTAAAGTCAATGACATAGCTTCCTACCCCCTTAATAAGGGGGGCAACAACGATAGATTCTGTCTATTCAACTCTGAAACGCTCTAACTGATTTTGTAGTACAAAAAAGGTGCACCGCCCAGCCGTGCACCTTATGGATTTTATCTTGATTGCCGGAACGTTTAAGACAGCCACCAGTTTATGAGTTTCTTAACGAATGGCGTGAGTTTGGTTCGGTTGTAGGCATCTCCCAAATGGCGGATGGCTTCGGCTTGCGTGGGGTAGCAATGAATGACATTTGAGATTTTGCCAAGACCAATGCCAAACTTCATTGCCATGGTGATTTCGTTGATCATTTCTCCCGCGTGTTTGGCAACGATAGTGGCGCCGAGAATTTTATCGGAGCCTTTTTCGGTATGGATTTTTACAAAGCCATCGGTGTCGCCTTCGGCCATGGCGCGGTCAACTTCGCTCATCGGTTTGGTGTAGGTGTCTACTTCAATGCCATTGTCTATGGCGTCTTTTTCATACATGCCTACATGCGCGATTTCCGGGTTGGTGTAGGTGCACCAGGGGATGATATAGTTGCTTAATTTGCCCCGTTTGGATCGAATCGGGTTGGGGAACAACGCGTTTTGAATGACCGTACGGGCGGCAACATCCGCGGCGTGTGTGAATTTCTTTGACATGCAGATATCCCCCGCGGCGAAAATTTTGGGATTGGTGGTTTGCATGTTGTCGTTAACATGAACGCCCTTGCGTTCGTCGTATTCCACCCCCACGGCTTCCAAGTTCAGCCCTTGCACGTTGGGGGCGCGTCCTGTACCAACCATGATTTCATCCACCTCGAGGGTTTGGGTTTTTCCATCGCATTCCAGTTCAACGAGTTTTCCGCTTTCGGTTTTGGATACGTTCCTGACGTCGCTATTGAGATGGATGTGAATGCCTTGCCGTTCAAACGTGTGTTTGAGGATGGCGGCCGCATCCGGGTCTTCGCGGGTGAGAAATTGTCCGGCGCGTTCGATGATGTGCACGTCGCTGCCGAAATTGCGGAAGCTCTGGGCGAGTTCGCAGCCGATAGGGCCGCCACCGATGACCATAAACCGCTTTGGGAGTTCGGTTAATTCGAACACGGTATCGTTGGTGACATAGCCCGCATCCTGCAAGCCTTCGATCGGGGGGACAAAGGCGCGCGCGCCGGTACAGATAACGGCTTTTTTGTACTTCAGTTTTTTGCCTCCGACTTCCACCGTCCCATCTTCATTAAATGTTCCGTCACCCAAGAAAACATCCACACCGAGTTTGGTGAAGCGTTCCACCGAATCATGCGGGGCGATGCCGCTGCGGATTTTGCGCATGCGTTCCATGACGAATGGGAAATCAACGGTTGTGCCGTCGGGGACATGAACACCGTAATCTTTCGCTTCCATGATATCAGAAAACGCGTGTCCGGAACGGATGAGGCATTTCGAAGGGACACAGCCTACGTTTAAACAATCCCCGCCCATTAAATGACGTTCCACCAAGGCGACTTTGGCACCGAGTCCCGCGGAACCGGCCGCGGTGACCAACCCGGCGCTACCGGCACCGATGACGACCAGGTGGTAGATCTCTTTCGGCTCGGGATTGCTCCAATCGTTGGGGTGGGTGCAGGCTACCAGTTTTTGATTGTATTCATCCATCGGGTGAATCGAAACGGTTTGATCCATGCGTGGTTCTCCTTTTTTGTGAATTCAATGCTCTATTCGGCTATTTCTTCGATTGGCTCATCGACTTTAGCGCGTAAGGCTTTGCGGGCAATTTTTGTGATATAGAACGTGACGACTAATGTTGCAATCAAACCGAGTGCATACAGTCCCCAATCCAACATGGTTTTTTCCCGTTCACCGGCCCCTAATTTGGCCAAGTCACCCGCCAGCGAGCCTAGATAGACGTACATCACAGTACCCGGCAGCATGCCGATCCATGACGTAAGGATAAACGTGAAGAAATTTACTTTCGTGAGTCCATAAGCGTAATTGATGAGATTAAAGGGGAATATGGGGGATAGACGGGTAAGAAAAACGATTTTCCCCCCTTCCCGCGCGACGGCCTCATCGATGGTTTGAAAGGTTTTGTTGCCTTGGATTTTCTGTTCGACGAATCCGCGGGCAAAATAGCGGCCCACTAAAAATGCCGCCCCGGCTCCCAAAGTGGAAGCAATGGAAACAATGATGGAACCTTTGATTACGCCATATATAAACCCGCCGCCCAATGTGAGGATGAACCCCGGTAAGAAAAACACACAGGCGGCTATGTAAAGCAAAGCAAAAACAACATACCCGATCGCTCCCAAGCCTTGGATATAATCCAGCGCGGTTTTCAGCAGTTCGGGAGCGTTGAAGTAATAGCCCGCCCCCAACGCGGCAACAATGATGACCGCGAACGCGATCAGTTTTCCTTTTGAAGAAGACGGTTTTGTTTGTGTTGTTTCACCGGCTTTATTTATTGTAGTATTCTGCTCGTTCATCATAATTCCTTTTTGATTGGGAACCGGTTAGGATTGTTCGTTGAGAGACCAGTCGTAATCCGTATATGAAATACTGTATTTTTTGGTTTTTAGGTAGTTTTTATCCTCTTCAGCCACATAGCCGGTGATGAAATCAATCACGGCATGTTCGGCAGCGCCCAGGTGTGAGTATTTTCCTTGCGTGGCATTGGTTTTTTTAAAGTCTTCACCAAACCAGGAGAGGATGGAAGATAGATAAACGTAATCGTCCTCCCGGTCGACACGGAAGTTATGGGGATTGGACAAAAAGCGTTTGGTTTGATCGGCCAACTGCTCTTCCAGTTTGGGTCCATAAAACGGTTCGTTTCGTAATGGCGGGCAGCTAACTGAGGCGCAGTTGATGGCAAAGTGAATGCGGGGTTCGGTAAACTTAACCCGCAAGATTTCATGCTCGATTTCACTGAGTGTGACTTGTTTGCCCATTGCCCCCCACTTTAATTTGTCCCATACACCCGAGATTTGGCGGATACTGTTTTTGGGGAAGCGCAGGCCGCTGATCCAACCGGCTTTGATGGGATAGTGATCGACAATCGCTTTGAGGGTGAAGATGTTGTAGGCGTTGCTCCAATAGGCGATTTGGGTTGGCTCATCCCAGGATTGGTACTGCGATTCGGTGACTTCATTGAACGTGTTTACGGCTTTTTGCAACTGGTCATGATCGGTTTTTAAGCCTTTGTAGTCAACAAAGCCTTTGCTGTTAACGTATTGATCCAGCAATTCGGCATAAAGTGAGTAATCCATTGCGCTTGCTCCCTTTTTGTCTTGTGCGGCTGCTCCTATGCTGATCATTACGCTGAATGCCGCAAGACAGAGGAATAGAAAAAGGCATGGAAATTGACGGGTGGAATGGTTTGAAGGCAGAATGGTAGACAGACTCATTTTGATACCCTTTCTTTTCATAGAGTTTTGTGTGGCGGTAAAGTATTCCGTTAGAATTTAATTCGCGACGGTTTCCGGGTGGATCAGCGCTCCCCCGCAAGAAGAGCCGCAGCCCGCGGTGCAGCCAAAGCAATAATCCTGTGTTACAATTTTTCGTTTGGTTAACACATATTCATCAAATTGGCTGATGTGGTTTGGCGCGCCGGAGTTGACCGGTTTGCGCATAGCAAGATGAAAGTCGCAATCGTACAATTTTCCATCCCAATCCACGCTGATTTGGTAACGGCACATGAGGTCGTCTACCGTATCGGGGTTAAAGGATTCCGTCAGCAATTGGAAGTATTCTTTTTCTTTATCGGCATGACGCAGGTCTACGCGGTACCGGCCAATCGGCATATTGGTTATGGTCAACAAGTTGGTGAAGTGAATATCATAACGGTCTTTCAATTCGCGGCGGTAATCGTCTTCTAATGATTCTTGTTCCGGCGGCAGCGATGGGCCGACCGGATTGTACACGAGATGCAGAGGCAAATCGGGATCGATTCCATAGCCCACATCGTTCAGCAGTTTGATTGCCTTGATGCTATCTTCGTACACGCCCGTTCCCCGTTGTTTATCCACGTTATCCTGCAAATAGCATGGCAGGGACGCGATCAGTTGAACACGGTTTTCCTTAAAAAAATCGGGATAGTCTTCGTAGCCGGGTTCCAAGAGAATGGTGAGGTTTGTCCTGACTTTGGTCGTGAAGCCTCTGCGGTTGGCCTCGATGATGAAGTGTTTGAGGTTCGGGTTCATTTCGGGGGCGCCGCCGGTAATATCTATTTCAGTCGCGTTCACTTTTTCAGCGCTGTCCAAGATCATTTCCATGGTTTTCCAAGTCATTTCTTCTTTGCGCCGGGGCGATGAAGATACATGACAATGCACGCATTCGAGGTTGCATTTTAATCCCACATTGACTTGAAATGTGTTAATGGTTTTGGCGTGTAGACGCTCTCCTGTCAGCGATTGAATCTTTTCATCAAATAAATTCATCAACAATAAATCCTCTATCTTACTAATGGTGTTGTAAAACGCTTATTTTGCTAAGGCAAAGTCATTTACCTTACAATTGTTGATAACATTTTCCAGTGTAACACCCATGCACCCTGTATGCAAAAAAATCATAGATAAAAAAAGAGATGGATTTTCTGCCCCTCTTCATCATAAAATGAATTATTTCAAGAAATAAACTGGTTATTTCAAGTCAAAACATTTGAGTTTGGATTGGCTGCGGATGACCAATTTTCCATCAGCCAAAGCCATTGGCGCCCAGATGTTGTTGTCTCTTTGCTGCAAATCGGTAAAGACTTTGTGGGATCCGATTTTGTTATAGCCTTCATGGGTGGCTTCAATCATGTGCAAAAAACCGTCTTCATCACCCAGGGCAAGAAGAACATCGTCTACAAAAAGCAACGCGCCGCGGTTGATGGGCAAATCGCCTTTGGTTTGCCAAACAATGCCGCCTTCGGTGTTGATGCAGGCCAAGCCGTCGGGTTCGGTTCTTCTGCTGCGTAGGTTTTCGTTGGTGTTCAAATTGCCATATAAGTAGCCGTCATGATAGATCATGGCATGGATTTGCGCGCCGTAGTTGGGCATGAGTTTGCGGATCGCCGCGCTCCATTTGTCTCCGTCTTTCTCAACGGCTAACAAGCAAGAACCGGCATCATATCCACCGGTCACAAACAGCACGCCTTCGCTGATATGGATGGGATTGGGAATCGGGATTTTGTTGAAGTAACTGTCATCAATGAGTTTCCATAAGATTTCGCCGTTATCCGGATCGATAGAAGTGAACTGCATTTGCTCGCCCACGCGGGTTTGGATGTAAAACTGGTCTTTGCCATGGATGGTGTAGAGAGTGGGCGACATATAGGTGCCGGAACCGATATCCGGGGATTGCCAGACTATTTCGCCGGTTTTGGCATTGAGGCCTGCCATGCCGCAGGATTCGCTCATGGGAGCGACGATCAGCAAGTCTTTGTAGCGTACCGGGGATTGGCTGAAAGCCCAGTTGGGTGCGTGGGAACCGAAATCGTCTTCGAAGCTTTTGTTCCAAACCGGTTTGTGGGTTTCGGCATCAAAGCTGTATACATGGCCGAATACGCCTACGGTGTAGATATAGTTGCCGTCTACGGTTGGAGTAGAGCGGGAACCGTTGTAGGATGGTTTTCCTGGGGCATCATAGCCATGGTTCCATAATTCTTCGCCGGATTTCAGGTCAAAGCAGCGCAAGACATCCTGTTGATCGTCTTTGCGGTCGAGAATGTAGACTTTGCCATCAGCGATACCGGCGCCGCCGAAGCCGGGGCCGGTATCGACGGACCATAGTTCTTTGGGTGGATTTTCATCCCAGTTTTTGTTGATGCCGGTTTCTTTACTGATATTGTCGCGGTTGGGGCCGTAAAATTCAGGCCAATCATCACTATGCGACACCGGTGTCATTCCACAGAAGCAGCTACACAACACAGCAAGAAAAAACGTTCTCATATCCAAAACCTCTCTTATAAAAATGGTCTAATCAAGAAGACTTTCCATATTAGACGGTTCTGCCCGAAATATGTTTCGCAGATTTTACGATTGTTTTATGAAGAACATATTAAAGACCAAAATCTTCGCGTAGAGAATGGAACCGGGGGAAAACTTTTTTGTGTAGGAGATATTCGACATTTTCTTTGTAGGCGAGTGGGATATACCAAGATGTCCACATGGGGATCACATGGCGAAAGTGGACGGTAATGGTTGAGTCTTTCCATTCATAGGATTCGATATCCTCCCACCGGACAAATATCCAAAAATCGACGATCCCGTTTTCGCGGATTTCTAAGTTGCTTAATCCGGAACGGAAAAAATAAATGATACCGAGAGTAAGACAGCAAAAGGCGAAGGAAATCTCGAATGTTCCGATAAAATCCGGATCAAAGGCTCGAACCAGCATGTTGCTGATAAAAATGGTGACCGCAAAGAATATAGTAAAATAGAGTCCGTTTTTGTGCAGCCAACCGATATTCATCATTAAACCGCCGGCCCGTCTTTTGTTGACAATGCCGAGGACGATGCCGGATAGGCTGATGCTGATGCAGATAAATGTTGCCAATAATAAGAGGATGTGAGTGGATGTCATTTTGTATGGGTATCAATCCAAGGTATAATTATTTGTGAATCATGACTGTTTTTATGAGGATTGCAATGCGGGTATATCGTATCAACTATATAATTGTATTGTTGGTTTTTTGTTTTGCCAAACCGCCGGTGTTCGCGCAAGACAAGATTTCGAATTCGGCGTATTCGGTATTGGAAAAGAAATTTACCAAAACCTCATTCGGCTACAAATATTTAATGTACCGGCCGGTTGAATATTCGGAAAACAGTGCTCCATTTCCTTTGATGGTATATTTGCATGGAGCGGGGATTTATGGGACGGATTTGGAATTGTTGAAGCCGGAGGTTCCGGTGAAGTTTATGGTGAAGAACGGCACGCTGCCCTTTGTGGTGATTGCGCCGTTATCGCGGGATGAGTATTTTTGGAATGCGGGCAATTTAAACGCGTTTTTGCATGAAGTTCTCTTGCGCAATAACTTGGATCGAAGCCGGGTGTATTTAACCGGGATGAGCCGGGGCGGCCGGGGGACGATTCAATGGGCGGTTGCGTATCCGAGGCGGTTTGCCGCGATTGCTCCGGTTGCGGGCGGCGGATTTGTGAAAGAAGCGGACGAGTTGGTGGATGTGCCGGTGTGGGCGTTTCATGGCGCGCAGGATCAAGTGATTCCTCTACAATACACGCATAACTTGATGAAACGGCTGCATGAGATCACCAACACCGATATCCGGTATACCGTGTTTCAAGACAAAGGTCATGGCATTTGGCACCGGGCATACAGCACGACAGAATTGTATGACTGGTTTTTGCGGCACAAAAATCCTGACCCGATCGATTAGGTTAATGCTTGCGCGATTCGGGCCGCGAATTGGGCCAGGGTATCGTCTCTTGCGCCTGCTACCGCAATGGCATCAAACAGGTGTTTATTGGATTGCAGATATTGGGTGACATCGTTACGCTGTTCGATGACCTTAACATTCTTACCGGTTATTTCGCGCATTAAATCGTGAGAAGAAACATCCCGCTTGGTGGTGCCTCCGGCGTCGTAGACCGGAAGCAGGATGAGGCAATCGTTTTTTTGCATAACCTCAGCGCATACGTCCGCAATACCGTTCAAATGAAAGCGGAGGGGGGTATAGCCGTGCGGTTGGAAGATGAGACATGCGCGCCCGTAATGCTGTTGCAGACATTGGAATAACGCTTTGATTTTTTCGGGGTTGTGGGCGTAATCGTCGTAGACTGCCGGTGTATTGGTACCATAGCGCTGCAAGCGTCTGCGAATGCCGGGGAATGTTTGTACGGCTTTTTTGATTTGGAGAATATCCGCATCCGGCAGGGCGTTCATGATCAATGAGACGGCAGCGGTGATGTTTTCCGCGTTGTGCAGGCCCAATAATGATGATGACCATTCGGTATGATTCCATCGAAATTGAATTCCGTCTTGTGAAAAGCGAATGATGTCTTTCTGTGGCGGTTCAAACCAGCAAAGTTTGGTTGACTCACCGAATTGCCGCCCGAGGTGGATACAGCCTTCATCGGTTTTGTTGAGAAGGATGGCTCCTTTGGTTTGCCGCGCGAATTGGTGGAAGATTTCCAGGTTTTCTTCATAGGTGTGATGGTCTCGGGTAATGTTAAGGATCAGCGCGTGTTGGGGATGGAAGCGGAGGATGGATTTATCGCTTTCATCGAGTTCTAAGCATGACCAATTGCCGCTTCCCACATGGACGGCTGACCATTCACTGCCATCCAGGATTTCCGCGCCGCCGGCGAAGCAGTCGAGTTGTGCCAATGACTTTAATATCCAACCGCATAAGGCAGCCGTGGTGGATTTGCCGCTGGTGCCAGCGACAGCGAGAAGGTGATCTTCATGCACTTGATTGCGGAGTTCTTCGGAGCGGTGCAATATGGGGATGTTATACTGGTTTGCCGCGATGACGTCCGGATTGTCATCTTCGATCGCGGTGGATACGACTACTTGATCTGTTGAGTCCGAAAGACCGCTGCCATCTTGCGGGTACAACACCGCCCCGAATTGTTTGAGTCGTTCCATTCTGCGCCGGATGGGCGGCGAGATGGGATCGAGTTGGGATGGATCTAGAATCAAGCGGTCGGAGCCGGAAACGGTATATCCTTTTTTGAGCAATAACTCGGCGAGCGGCTGCATACCGCTGCCGCCAATTCCAACTAGGTGAACGCGTGCCATAGTATCCTTGAACGCATGAAAAATTTAGTAATGATAATGCCAAGTAGAATAAAAGAAATCAGGAATATTGGAATACAAAGGGAATCAAAGATGCGTAGATATATTCTTGCCGCTATGATCGGTTTATCGTCCTTAACATTCGCGCAGCTGCCGCCAAGGCCGCTGGAAGAAGGCCCCACCGGCTTAGGGTTGCTGCTGCGGAAATTGGGGAACTTTCATACCATGCTGCATATCACGGCGCATCCGGATGATGAAGACAACGCGTTATTGGTGAAATTAAACCGCGGTGATGGAGCGCGAACGGCATTGTTGTCTCTCACGCGGGGCGCGGGCGGACAAAATCAGATCGGGGATGAGCAGGGGATTGCTCTAAGCATATTGCGGACGGAAGAGTTGGCATCCATGCACCGGATTGACGGGGCGGAACAATACTTTGCCCGCGCGGTGGATTTTGGGTATTCGTTCAGCCGGGAAGAGACCTTTGAGCAATGGGGCCGGGAAGAGATTCTGCATGATGTTGTTTACTTCATCCGTAAGTTGCGGCCGGATGTGATTCTATGTTTGCCTCCGCGGGGCGCCGGCGGCGGGCAGCATCACCAAGCTTCGGGTATTCTTTCGCTGGAGGCATTCCACGCCGCGGCGGATGCAAACCGCTTTCCACAACAGATTGAAAATGGGTTGCATTCATGGCAGCCGAAGAAAATCTACTCGCGGGTGTTTCGTTGGCGCCGGCAGCCGGATGGGCAAGAACATAAGGTGATCAAGGTACCGACCGGAATCTTTGATCCGCTTTTGGGGAAAACCCCCTATCAATACGGGCGGGAAGCGCGCCGCTTTCACATTTGCCAGGATATGAACCGCGTCTCCCCCTTACCAGGCCGGGAATACACCGATTTGTATTTGGAAGATACCGTGCTCGAACGCCCCATGCCGGAAGCGAGGATGTTTGACGGCATCCCCAGTTCGTTATTCGGATATTTGTTGGAACGGGAGAAAGAAGAGCATCCTAGCTTCAAGCAGCTTTGCGATACATACATCCAATTGGTGAGAGAGGCACAATCATCATTTTCGATTCAAAACTTTTGGGAAACCATTGATCCGCTGCATAACTGTTTATCGCAGGTTCATACCATGATTGCTTATGTAAACAGCAGCAATTTGATGCTGGCGACTCAGCAAACGCTTTTGGAACGGCTGCGCTATCAGCAAAAGACGATTGAACAAGCGTTGGTGTTGGCGCATGGTATTCAGTTGCAAGCCGGCGCGAACCGGAGTGAAGTAACCCCGAATTCAAAATTTAAAGTTTCTCTTCATGCATACAATGCCTGTCCGTATCCGATTAAAGATATTCAATTCACATTGGAAGTTCCTGAGGGATGGCAGGCTGAGATCAACACGCAAACGGAAACGGCCTTTGAGCCCTATCATGAAGTGGAGCGTGTTTATGATGTGACGGTTCCAGCCGGCGCCGTACACCGGTCGGTGTATTGGGATTATCACTCCACAGCATCGCGTTATGAATGGGATCAAGACGCGCTGTTTGGTGAACCGTTTGTTTCACCGTTTCTCAAGGCGAAATGCAAATTCACCTACGCAGGGAATGACATTGCGTTTTCCAAACCGGTGGTGTACCGCTATGAGAACCCCTGGGGAGTGGGAGAGAAAGCAAAAGAAGTATCCGTGCTGCCGGATATCACATTAACGGTAAATCCAAAAGTGTTGGTGTTTGCGGATGGTTCGGAAACGGAGGAGAAAACCGTATCGGTGACGGTGCAGAGCCATCGGTCCGATGCGTTTGACGCCAAGGTGTATCTTGAAGTACCGGATGGGTGGACGGTGGAACCGGAGATGAGAGAGGTTCCATTCACGGCGGCAGAACGTGTGCAGGCAGTGGAATTTCGGATTATCCCTCAAGATAATTATGGAACGTATTCCATGAACGCAATTGCTGAGTATAAGGGAAACCGGTATGCCGAATCCGTGAGGACGATTGCGTATCAGCATATCCAAAAGCGGTATCATTTCACCCCATCAAGCGCGGAGGTTCTGGTATTGCCGGTCGAAACCGTGGACGCCCATATTGGCTATGTTATGGGGGCAGGAGATCATGTGCCGGACGCGTTAGAGCAGATCGGCTGCCGGGTCACTTTGTTAAATGAGAGTGATGTTGCGAATGAAAACTTGGATCAGTATGATCTTATCATGCTGGGTGTACGTGCCTATCTTACCCGCAATGATTTGCGCAAACACAACGCCCGGATATTGGAGTATGCGCACAACGGCGGCACGGTGATTGTGCAGTATAACAAGTATGAGTTTAACGATGCCGATTGGGGGCCGTATCCGGTGCAGGTTAGCCGCAATCGGGTGACGGATGAGAGCGCGCCGGTCAATATCCTAAAGCCGGATCATCCGTTGTTCAATGATCCCAACAAAATCACCCGGGATGACTGGAACGGCTGGGTGCAGGAGCGGGGGATTTATTTTTTAGGCAACCGCGATGAGAAGTATGTGGATTTGATTTCTTCGGAAGACCCGTTTGAGTACAATCCCGGTGAGAAAAAGGGAATCTTGGTCGAAACGAAATATGGTAAAGGCAGATGGTTGTATTGCGGGTTGGCGCTGTTTCGGCAACTGCCGGCCGGGGTGCCGGGCGCTTATAAACTATTGGCGAATCTGGTGGGATTGTCTAAACAAGAATAAATCACCACCGAGGCACAGAGGACACGGCGGAAGATATGATAAAAGGCGATCAGTTATGTATGCGTTTGGAGCTTATCGTGGATGTCCTGCTGAGGGTTACCCCTACAAACTAGAGCAATTCAGGTTCGCGTAGATAGAAAGAGATCGTCTTTGATCCCCCCCTAGTACAGCGTCAACTTTTTATTGACGGGTGTTGATCCCCCCTAGCCCCCCTTAACAAGGGGGGAACAACGGATAGCCAGCCGTCA
>CAYVAZ010000154.1:127-11800 GCA_964449065.1 uncultured bacterium | reverse complement strand
CCCCTCCCACCTTTGGGAGGGGAAATTTCTCTTCAAGCGGCTGACCTATTACCTTAGCAATTGTCCTTTCCAAAGGCGGCAGCAATTTCATTAGACAACGGGTCGTCAATATTATCTTTTATGTGTATTTTACCTTTCATCGCCCCGGGTTTTCGTTCTTCGCTTGGCATATTTTGGGTGAGTGTAAGAATGGCTGCCGGTTTTCCATTCTCTTCCATTGTTACCGTTTGACCGGCTTTCACCTGATTTATAATCGTATTGAACGAGTTGTGATTTATGTCCATGTTCATATTCTTCCCGCCAATATTATTCTTTTGAATCATCATCACGTTTTCTTTGTTTCCACCGCCTCAACGTTTCGGCAGAATCCGACAACCGCTTTTTGATTGCTGAACGCAGATCAAGATGTTTCACTTCTTCCCAAGCCTCATCTTTGATTTCATACAATTCTTTAAGTGTTTTCGATTCTCTAATATAACTCATGATATATCACCTCCAATGGGGTTATCATTCGTATTGGTTTTGTGTAGCCTTCGCTGTAATTGGCTACATGTATCCGGGCTTCTTTATTCACATTGGATAAATGTCTGTAATTCCAACTTAGCAATATATCCAATTCAAAAACTGTCGTGACCGCGATGTGAAGTGCATCCTCCAATTTTCGATTGGGAATAATTCCTTTATCGATATAGATCTGGGATAAACGACTCAATTCATCATTATATCTCTCAATTTCCAGTAATTCTATTGAATAATTATCAATTGCCTCCATCAACAATTCTCTTTTATGTGCGTCTTTTGTTCTGGTAATTTCATCTGTTACAATTTGAGAGATAAAAACATGATGAACACCTGGTTTTACGTAATGTTCAAAAAATTCAAGCGTAATTTCCTTCTTCTCCGGTTCGTCATCCGCAAAGAGAAAATTGATTATAGAAGTATCCAGGTAAATACTCTTTCGTTTCATCGTGGATAATCTCCTGTATATGATTTGACCTTGTAAAACATATATCAATCAATACTCCGCCACCAATCCCGGTCTGATGTCGCTCATGTTGTAGGTGACTTCACCGCAGCGGTATTGGTTCCCGCCAATGTAGTGCAGCAGTGGAGTATCTTTATTCCATCCGTTCTCATAATAGTCGGAATCCACCAGCACCGCCATGACTTCCCCCACAATCCACGGCCGGTCTCCGGTTGTGGTGATGTCGCGCACCCGGCATTCTAGATTCGCCAATGCAGCCGGCAGGATCATGGGAGTGGCTTGGGTTCCCCATTTCATCGGCAGGGCCATGTAGCGGCTTTTTTCCATATCCTTGCCCGAATTCACCCCGCAAAAATGCACGTCACGCACCATCATTTCACTGCAAACCGCCACCACAAAATCCCCCGATTCTCGAATATAGTTGTAACTTTGTGAACTGGGTTTGAGCGAAAGCCCGGTCATGGGCGGCTCGCTGCTGACCGGTGCGTACCAAACCACCGGGGCCAGATTGTTTCGCCGCGCGCTGCGCGTGGATAACAGCAGCACCGGCTGTGAACTGAGAACGGTTTGAAACTCTTGATTGGGTATCCTGATCATATGTTTACCGAATGGTTATAAAATTGTCGTGAATCCTACTCCCTATAGCTATATCCGCATAGAAAAAAAAGGAAGTGAAGCACAACCATTGCATTTCATGAATAGATTTATTACAATGCACCTTCGTTAGCTTGGTATGTAAAACGGCAACCCTGCTGTTTGCCTATCGTACACACATGACTATATCTTTATCTTTGACTACACTAATCTTCATGGGGTTTTGCAAGTCCCTAAGGATTGAGAGATGACCGTGGATACAGAAAAATATACATTAACCCGATCGCCGTATGAGGTATTAAAACTCAACCGCTGGGCGGATAACGATCAAGTTAAAGCTCACTATTACCATCTGGTCAAAGAATACAATCCAGAGCACCACGAAGAAGAATTCATCGAAATCCGCACCGCCTTTGATGTACTCAATTCGCCCGAACGCCGTGCGGCCCACGATATAAAAAATTTCACCCCGCCCCCGGCGTTCACTTATTCGGATTACCCCCATTTCCCCGATGAAACGCTCTCCAAATTTAAACTCGATCAGGAAATGAAAACCCTTTGCGGTGAACGCGAATTGGATGTTTTAAACGACGAAGAAAAAAAACAGGCCATTCATATCCTGCATGGTGCAGCCTTGTATTACGCCCACAACGGCCAACTTGATCATGCCAAAGATATGGTCGATCAAATTTTGCGACTGAACCCCGATGACGAAGAAACCCTGCGCAATCAGGCGTATTTTGATTGGCAAAAAGCCTACGAAGCCGCTGTCAATGAACGCTATGCCGAAGCCGAAGAAATCTTCAGCCATTTAGAAGAAAAAGGCGTGAATCCCGCTATCGTCAATCAAAACCTTGCCCTCTCGCAAGAAAAGCAGGGAAAAAAAGACGAAGCCAATGAATCCTGGCAAGCCGCGCTAAATCACTTTAAAACCGAATTAAAAAACCGTCCGGAAGACAAATATCTACAAGCCATGATGGTCGCCCTGCACAAACACACCGGCGGCAAATTTATGGAAGGCTCCACCGCGGGAATAGGCGGATCCGCCCGTGAAATGGGGCTGGCTTGTGTACGCCAAGGCAACTGGAAACAGGCCCTCTCTTCTTTAAAGCAAGCGCTGGATGAAGATCCGAATGATATTGATGTTCTCTGCCAACTGGGATGGGCTTATCTCAATACCGGACAAAGCCCTAAGGCCTTTGAAATGTGGAATCGGGCTATGAAAAAAGCCCCCAGCAAAAACCAAATCGTGAACCACATGGTGCAGGGATATCAAATCTACGGCAAGCGGCTGAAAGAGCAAAACATCTATAATCAGGCATTGGTTCAATTCAAAAACGCCATCAAATTCGAACCCGAAAACGTGGAATTGCGTCTGGAACTGGCGGATACGTACTTGAAAATGCGTAACTATCTTGCCGCGCAACACGAATACAAAAAAATTCTGGAATATGAACCCAGAAACAAAGACGCACGCCACGGCATACGTGAAAGCAAACGTCTTGGAGGCTTGCGCTGATGTTTTGGCAGTCCGAAAAAGATGACCTGCGCGAACTGTTTCCCATTGAAAACCTCCCTATGGAAGTTTTTAGCTCGCAAAACCGGGATGCGCTTTCTTTGATCTACCGCAAATGGGAAGACTCTTCCGCAAACACTGCGGGAAAACGGTTGCCTATGCGGATGCATGGGAAAGACCCAGACAAAGCGGCTTTCTTGAAAAAAATGTTGCCGGTTTTGGATGGATTTGATAATGTTCTAAAATACGCGCGTGTGCAGCATGCGAAGGGCGAAGAAGTTTTACACAATTGGATGAAATCGCTGGAATCCATTCACCGCAGACTCATCAGTACTTTGCAGGATGAAGGATTGGTGGTTGTCGAGTCGATTGGTAAACCCCTTGATTTAACTATACATGAGGTGGTTGAAAGCCGGGAAGTCACTGGGGTTCGGCACAACTATGTCATAGAAGAAATCGCGAAAGGTTACAAATGCGGCAACCGCGTCTTGCGCGACGCGCAAGTTGTCGTGGCGAAAAACCCAGATAACATTGGAGTTGGGACACACACACTGGATGAACAAGAACTGCCGGACCAGCTAAGGTTTGATGAGGGTGCTCCAGAAAACGGTATCAATCCTGTGGATAACCAATGAACCCCGTTTCCTTTCGATTCGGTTTGAATTTGATTGTGATGAAGTTGAATTATCCCGTTTGTGAGGCTTTGCATTCACTCTGGATTTCTTTAGAATGATAGTTCTGTGTGAACTGGATAATTTATTTTGCAATTAGCAATAGATTCAATTCTTTCATACGAATAAATTTATACAGATGCGGCCTTGCCGGAGGAGCAGGAGTTCGATGGCTAAGATACTTGGAATCGATTTAGGAACAACAAACTCCGTTGTTTCTTATATGGAAGGGGAGAAACCTGTCATTATCCCCAACGAATTAGGTGACCGGATTACCCCCTCGATTGTATTTTTTCAAGAAGATGGGTCCCATCTTGTTGGAAAAAAAGCACGCCGGGCAGCGGGATTGAATCCCAACCGCTCTGTCTTTTCCATCAAAAGACATATGGGAAGCGCATACCGCGTGGACATCGACGGAAAAGAACATACCCCCCAGGAAGTTTCATCCTATATCCTGCAACAATTGAAGCTGGACTCGGAAAAATATTTGGGGCAAGAATGCAATCAGGCGGTTATCACAGTTCCAGCCTATTTTACGGATGCCCAACGTCAAGCAACCCGGGACGCCGGCCAAATCGCCGGGTTCCACGTCCGCCGCATTATTGATGAACCGACGGCTGCCGCTATTTCGTATGGGCTGGAAAAAGAACAAGACCAAGTCTTGATGGTCTACGACTTAGGGGGCGGAACCTTTGACGTTTCCATCATTGAAATGGTCGATGGCGTTTTCCAAGTGCTGGCAATTAAGGGCAACAACCACCTGGGTGGAGATGACTTTGATAACCGGATTGTAGAATACCTTCTGGAAGAATTTAAAAACAAAGAAGGCATCGATCTTCAAGACGACCCCAAAGCGATGTTCCGCCTGAAAGAAGCCTCGCAAGAAGCAAAAATCGAACTGTCTGGCATCACCAAAACCGAAGTCATCATCGAAGCCATTACCATGACCGATAAAGGGCCGGTGACTCTTCATCATGAACTCACCCGCGCTCATATAGAAAAATTAATACACGATTTGGTTGAAATGACCGTTCAACCGACCAAAGACGCCATTGAGGACGCCGGCTTAAAACCCGAAGATATTAACAATGTGCTTTTAGTCGGTGGAAGTACACGGGTCCCCATGGTGCAGGAAACCGTTCGGAAAATTGTCAACAAAGAACCGCGTAAAGATGTCAGCCCGGATGAATGCGTGGCGTTAGGGGCTGCCATTCAAGCGTCTATCTTGGCCCCGTTGGATGATGAAATGCAAGATTCCTCCGCGGATCAAGTTAACCGCGAAGGCCCGGTTATCGTCCACTTAACCCCATTCTCTTTAGGAGTTGGATTGTCGGATGACCGGTATGGTGTGTTGATCGAACGCAATTCAACCTATCCGACCGAAGCCAAAGACTTGTTCACCACAACCCGCGACTTTCAAGACGCGATCAGCTTTCCCATCTACGAAGGAGAAGACACCATCGCATCCGCCAATACCTTCTTGGATATGCTGCGCATTGATGACATTCCACCGTCTCCGCGCGGGGTACCGCGGATTGAAGTAACCTTCCGTCTTAACCAAGATCGGATTTTGGAAGCCACAGCAAAAGACCTGACCACCAACAAAGAGGTCAGCGTTACCGTTGTGGCAACGGATAACCGGCTCAGCGAAGAAGAAGTACAATCCCTTACCCGCGAGGCTCAAGAACGGGTCGCGAAAACCATCGCCAACCGCCATAAAGATGAAATGGAAAGCGAAGTCGACAGCCTCCTATACAAAGCAAGGCGCATCTTTGAAGAAAGCGAAGACCCGATGGCGGAAGAAGCCATGCAAATCGTCATGGAACTCGAATCCGGCAAATCCGCGATGGATGACGACAATCTCCAGCAAAAAGTCGGTGCCCTTAATGATATTATGGCCAAATACGAAACCGCGGATTACTAAACTCTTTGGATTGCGGAACAACACCCACCAAAAAATCCTCCCCGTTAAGGGAGGATTTTTTGGTGTATTTTTTTGATATATTTTTTCTGGATATTTCACAAAGAGTGAACATTGTTTTAGGTTTTTCCGACTTTACAATATACCGATTCTATTTTAATCTTATTGTGTAGAATACCATTTCCAATTAGGATTGTTAATTTAGCGTCGCGCTCACTTGAGAATCTAAATTGCATCGGGTGTAAAATTAAATTTCTAAAGATAAGATGGAGACAATCATGCGTCATCGTAACGGGTTTACTCTTATTGAATTGCTTATCGTGGTTGCCATCATTGGGATTTTGGCTGCGATCGCTGTCCCCAACTTCTTAAACGCGCAAACCAAAGCGAAAGTGGCTCGCTGCAAAGCTGACCTCAAAGCCATTGGTACAGCGATGGAAATGTATTTTTTAGATAACAACGATTATCCCCCTACCCACAATATCTTTATGCTCTCTACTCCAATTGCCTATATGTCATCCGTGCCAAAAGACGTTTTCCCGCCCCAATATGATAACAACAGCGGCCAGCCGGAAGGATGGACACAATGGACTTGGTACCGCTATATCCGCACCAGTATTAACGCGAATGGACGGCATGGTTCGGCCACGTGCGCGGATTATTGGGCTTATTTCCCCCCTTTTGCGCTGCGCAGTCAAGCGGTGAGTCTTTCCAGTTCTGAGGGTTGTCCCTCGATTGGTTATGTGAAATCGTTTGCAACCAACATCGGTGCCCCGGCTCTTTGCGGCAATAATGGTGACGATTGCACTTTACGCTATGATGTTACGAACGGCTTGGTCAGCATTGGCGATATCGCGGTGTTTTTTCCCGGCGTGATGGTCGAATAAGTTGCCGCCGCATAAAGCGGATTCAGAAGCGTGTATTCAATGAAATGAATATACGCTTTTTCCTTTCTTCAGCCTTGGTTGGCGAAATCCCAAAACTTTACTACAATATAGCACTTATGATGGGATAGAAACTTTTCCCTAACGGTTTCATCTCTTGAAACGTTAAACAAAAAAGGCAGGTTGGACTCGTTCATATCTTTTTTTAATGAGTTCGATTGTATTAGTATTGTTTCAATCTAAAAATGACGGCTGGCTATCCGTTGTCCCCCCTTATTAAGGGGGACTAGGGGCATTGTCATTGATTTAAGGTATTAAACTTGAAAACACAACATCTTCTCCCCCAAGTTTGGGGGAGACACAGAGGGGGTTGTGAAGAACGCAATCACTTATTTTAGTACACAAATCCCCCGGAATTTTTTTAAGTCAATGACATGGGGCTAGGGAGGAGCGATACCCGTCAATAAATCGTTGACACTGTACTAGAGCATTTCAGGTTTGTGTTAATAGAAAGAGAGAGTATTTGATGTCGTGTTTGATCCCCCTTCCCCCCCCAAAATAAGTGGGGAGCCACGACAGATACGGTTTCTTCTACTTTGAAATGCTTTTGTGATGAAACGGCAACAAATCGATAGGCCTATTTCGGCGGATCACCGGCGAATAGGCTCAAATAGAAGAATGCAAAAAAGGAGTAAGGATAATGGAATTCATTATATGCCCCGAATGCGGAGCGGAAAATAAATTGGAAGCGGTCAATTGCGAATCGTGCGGCGCGGATATCACAGCTGTTAAAAGCCTGATCGACAACGCCAACGAACACTACAACGAAGCTCTGGCGCTTGCCCATGCCGGCAAACTGGATGAAGCCATCGGTCAGGTGGAAGCCGCCTTGTCGATGAACGCGCAAAACACCAATTACCACAATCTCTTGGGAACGTTGTATGCGCAAAAAGGTCTATTCAGCGAAGCCATCCATGCCTGGGAACGCTGCCTAGCGATTGACCCGGAAATGGAAAAGGCCTACCACAACATTGAAAAAGCTCACGATATGGAAGAAGAATATGCCGAAGAACAAACCCGCCGCCCCTTTTTGTTAGCAACCATCGGCAGCGGTGTCGCCGCGGCGGTACTGCTGGTTGTCACCCTCTACTTGGGGATCAGTTTGTACTTCAAAAGCAATCAGGTCGATGACCTGCAAACCCAAATATCCGGACTAAGCAGCAATGTAGCAAAATACAAAAACGAAGTCGAATCGTTTAACAAAGTCTTTCCCGAAGGCGGGGTTACCGGTCTTCTAACCGAGATGGAAAAACTCCGCACCCAGCTGGCGGAAAAAGACAAGCAAATGCAGGCCTCCAAAGATCAATACGAGTTGGTTCTGCAGCGCCGCCAAGAGCAAATGCAGCGGACCTCCACCCAAATTGCTGAATTAAACAACAAACTGAAAGAAAAAGATTTAGAGTTACAACAGCTCAAAAATTTAGAATCGGTCATCAATACCAATAACCGCAAAATCGCCTCGTTGGAAAATGAATTGCAAAAAAGCAAAGAACAACTGCAATTGGAAGTTGAACGGGTTGCCGATTTGCGTGAAAAGTTAAAACTCGCGCAAGAAACCAGCAACAGCATCCGCGATGACAAAGAACGCGCCATCGCCAATTTAAAAACCGCCCACGAAAACATGATCGAAACCAAAATGCAGGAAATCCGTGAACGGCGTGAGGAAATCAGCCAATTGCAGCAAAAAATTGACGAGATGCAATACGCCAGCCTAATGGTGGTTGAAGCCTTGAAAAATATCAATAACGGCCAGTTCGAACTCGCTCAAACCAATATACAAAACGCCCAAAAACGTTCTCCGCAATTGCCGGTCGTACAATATGTCCATGAAGAAATTCAAGAGATCATGACCAGTCCTCTTGAAATTGCCCGCCGCTATGAAGCCGCGCGTATGCGAGAAGATCGCGAAGCCCAGCAAAGTTTGGAATACGTCAAACGTTATCTTGCCCGCGCGGAAGATGCCTTGGACGACGGTAAATTCGACGACGCGGCCTATATGGCCGAGCTGGCCGTCAATATAACGGAAAGCGAATCGTTGGATGATTCGCTAAAAGAGAAGGGGCAAATATTATTCAAGCAGGCCCAAAACGAAAAAACCAAGCTGCTCACCATGATGCAAACCGCCAAACAGCACATCCAAAACCAGGAACTGAAAGAAGCGGAAAAACTTTTGCGCGATGTCCTCAAAAAATCACCCGGTCACGCGGAAGCCCAAACGCTTTTAAATCAAATTACAGCCGAAGCTAGTTGAAAAGAATTGGTATTATTAGGGTATGGAGGAATAGAAATGATTGAGTATAAAGCAGGGGATATACTTAAAGAAGAAGTAGAGGCTGTGGTGAATACCGTCAACTGCGTCGGCGTAATGGGACGCGGTATCGCTCTTCAATTCAAGAACGTATATCCTGAAAACTACAAAGAATACGCAAAAGCCTGCAAAAGGAATGAAGTTCAGCCAGGAAAAATGTTCTATAACATGTACACACAGCACACACCATCTTTTTTTACTTTTCGGCTTGATGCCCTATTAGGATTAGACCGTTTCCTATCCGCTTGATGTTGGTACAATAAATGAGTCAGTCTAAATGCAATCGAGGTGTACTATGGCAAACGTAGCCCTTATCTTATCCGGATGCGGTGTATTCGACGGTTCTGAAATTCATGAAGCGGTACTTTCTATGCTCTACTTAGAAAAAGGGGGAGCGGAAGTTCAGTGTTTCGCGCCCGACAAACCGCAAGCCCAAGTCATCAATCATTTAACCCAAGAACCAATGACGCAGGAACGCAATGTGCTGGTTGAATCCGCCCGCATTGCCCGCGGCAATATCAAACCCATCACCGAGCTCAATGTGGCCGACTTCGACGCGGTGGTCTTCCCCGGTGGGTACGGGGCAGCCAAAAACCTCTGTACCTTCGCGGTGGACGGGGCCAACTGCAACATCGATCCCGATGTTTCGGCGGCCATCCGTCAAGCGTATGCGCAGAAGAAAGTGATTGGAGCGATCTGCATTTCTCCGGTAACCGTTGCGCGTGCTTTAAAAGACGACGGCGTGAAAAGCATCATGACGATCGGGAGCGATGCCGCCACCGCAGGCGCGTTGCGCGATTTGGGCAGCGAAAACCAGCCGGCCACCGTGACCGACATTGCCGTGGATGAAGATAACCGCATCGTTTCTACACCGGCGTATATGCTGGGTCCCAACATTGCCAATGTCGCCCAAGGGATTGAGAAATGCATGAACAAGGTATTAGAATTGGCAAAGTAATATAAGTATCCTTAGCGTTGGCTTCCAGCCCGCGAACGTTTTCTCTTATTCAGGGGATAGAAAGTTCGAACGTAGCAATAAACATTGAATCATGAATCAACCCGGCCAACACTTCATCGACCACGCCATCTGGCGCCTGAAAGAAGATTACTTTCACCGCCTGAAATCCTGCGTGGATCAACTCTCTGAAGAAGAGGTCTGGCAGCGTCCGAACCAATCCAGTAACAGTGTGGGGAACATCATCCTGCATCTTTGCGGCAACGTCCGCCAATGGGTGGTTCATGGGCTCGGCGGCAATCCCGACATTCGCCAACGTCAGCAAGAGTTCGACGAACGCGGCCCCATCCCCAAAGCAGATCTCATCCAAAAGATGGAATTCACCCTGAATGAAGTGGAAGAAGTTTTACGCGCCTTTCCACCGGATAAACTCATGGAGCCGGTCACCATCCAAGGCTTTGATGAAACCTGCCTTACAGCCATCTTCCACGTGGTCGAACACTTCTCCTACCACCTGGGACAAATCGCCTACATCACCAAAGCCAATCGCGATACCGATCTGAAGTTTTTTGATGTTTAGAGCAATTCAAGTTTGCGTAGAGGTCTAAAGCGTACATACTTACCGGCTAGAAGTCGGCGCTACCCGGCTATACAACTTTGAATCGCTCTAATCCGTTTCATGGATTCCTTCAAATACCCTTGCAACCGGCAATTCAAATCCCGGCAACAGTTTTGTGGTTAACACATCCTGAATGGTAAACACGTTCCGCAATGTCATTTTGCCTTCTTGCAACGAGTATTGTTCAATGGTTCTCCCTTGTGGACTAACAATCCAATATTCGGGAACGTTGAATTTCCCGTATAATTTCTGTTTATGATTTCGGTCTTTATTCTCTGTGCCCGGTGAGAGTATTTCTATAACCAAATCCGGTGATGCTTCAATAAATTTGCTGCCAATGATATGTGTTTTTTCTCTCGAGATATATATCAAGTCTGGCTGAACCACATTGATATTTGAAAAGACAATATCAATCGGAGAAAAAAACATTTCTCCCATATCGTGCTTTTCAATAAACCGGTCAAGGCTGGATAAAATCCGGCGGCTGATACGCTGATGATTGGGAATGGGTGCGGGAGCCATGTAAATTTCCCCCTCAATAATTTCATATTGATTGCCGTCATCGGGAAGATTGCAATAATCTTCATACGTAAATCGAACGGTAGATGCCGCGCTCTGTACCATAATGTCCGCTCCAAATGAAAATCAATCCAAATCGTTTATGTCTTCAAAAACTTCGTGTAACGCAAGTTCAAATCCCGGAAAACGGGTTGAAGTTAATGTATCTTGAACGGTAAACACAGTCTGCAAGATCATTGATCCATCTTGTAAGATATATTGATCGACCGATCTGCCTTCCGGGCTGACAATCCAATACTCCTGTACGCCATGCTTTTCGTACAACTTGTGCTTTATCGTCCGGTCTTTTTTTTGTGTGCCGGGTGATAGAACTTCCACCACCAAATCCGGCGCGCCATGGATGTACTTCTCTTCCACGATGTTCAAATTTGATTTAGAAATAAAGACAATATCCGGCTGCACAACATCCGTTTTCGAAAACAATACATCAATGGGTGAGTCCAATACACGGCCCAATTTTTTATGCCGGACGAATGAGTTCAGCAATGTCACGATTGTGACCCGAACTTGTTGATGAAACGGGATCGGTGCGGGAGCCATGTAAATTTCCCCCTCAATAATTTCATATTGATTGCCGTCAT
>CAYVAZ010000153.1:0-11837 GCA_964449065.1 uncultured bacterium | reverse complement strand
TCGATCCCCCCTAGCCCCCCTTAACAAGGGGGGGAACAACGGATAGCCAGCCGTCATTTTTTGATTGACGGAGTACTAGTACAGTGTCAACGTTTTATTGGCGGGTATCGATCCCCCCTAGCCCCCCTTAACAAGGGGGGAAACAACGGTAGCCAGCCGCCATTTTTTGATTGACAGACTAAACTAGTCCGACAGAGTCCTAATGCCGGGTTGAATTGGGAGGGCGAGGCTCCCGCCGAGCCGCAGGGTTTTCACCTTACCCGACACGTTTTTCCTGTCAGTGCGCTAGTTCTTCACATTGATTCTTTTCTCTCTCACTATACATTGATCTCATATATATGTTGGGGTTCCAGTGGTTACCAAGCGGATTAAGGCAAACGCAGCAAAACCATAGTGAATCATTGAACTGAAGCCTGTGTCAAACGTATGTGCGCTGTGGGAGGACGAAGCTCCCGCCGGGCCGGAGGTACCGTTCGATTGCGTTTGAACATAGTATTGGCCATCACAATAGAATGTGTATCCGGGCGATTCGGTACATACGGCTGCAACAACATTGAGTAAAATTGATCGAAGGCTTAACCGACCGGGTTGAGCATGTGATGGAAGCGGTCAGCGATGAATTGAGTGAATTGGAAGATCGCATTGAAGAAACGCAGGACAAAGAGTTTCGCAAATCATTAGGCAGCATTCGAAGGCGGGCGGTTATATTGCGGCGGTATTTGGTGCCGCAGCGCGATGTGTTTACGCGCTTGCAGTTTGACGGGATTGAGTGGTTTTATCATGAACACCGCAACCGCTTCCGCGAATGCACGGATCAGCTGTTACGGGTGATTGAGGATTTGGATATGATCCGCGAGCGGGCGTTGGTCGCGCAAGACTTGCTGGAAACCTATATGGCGGAGAACTTAAACAAGGCGATGTATTGGCTGACGGTGGTGGCCGCGATCTTTTTGCCGTTGAGTTTATTGACGGGTTTGTTGGGCATTAATGTTGGCGGAATTCCCTTGGCGGAGAATGCCTATGGATTTGCCATTGTTTGTTTGTTTTTAGGGATTGTATGCGCGGCTCAAATTATTTTGTTTCGAATGCTGAACTGTTCTAACATTGAAGTATTAAAATGGATCCATTTCTATGAAACCTATTATTGAAATTCAGCATATCGGAAAGTGTTATCCCATTTACGGCAATCCGGCACTGCGGGTGGGGAAATTACTGGGATTGCCGTGCAAGCCGCGGCGGGAGTTGTGGGCGCTGCAAGATGTCAGTTTTGATGTGATGCACGGCGAATCGGTGGGGATCATCGGAAAAAACGGGGCGGGGAAATCGACCCTGTTAAAGTTGATTACCAGCATTTCACGCCCGACGACCGGACGGATTTCTTTGGATGGCTCGATCTCCAGTATCCTGGAACTTGGTGTTGGATTTCACCCCGATTTTACCGGTCGGAACAATGTGTATTTAAATTGCGCGCTGCATGGATATACGCGTGAAGAGACGGACGCGCTATTGCCCGGTATTATCCAGTTTTCGGAATTGGATGAGTATATCGATTTGCCGGTGCGGATGTACTCAACCGGGATGGCGCTGCGGCTGGCGTTCGCGGTCTCGACGGAAGTGGACCCGGATATCTTAATTGTGGATGAAGCGCTGGCGGTGGGGGATGAGCATTTCCGCAATAAGTGTTTGGACCGGATGAATGATTATAAGAAGCGGGGAAAGACGATTTTGTTTGTCTCTCATGATTTGGCGACGGTGCGCAATTTTTGTTCGCGGGTTGCGCTGATCGATCAGGGGAAACTATTGGCCTGCGGCAAGCCGGAAGAGGTACTGGATCACTATTTGGAGATGGTGCATCAGGATAAAAAGGCTCCGGTCGCCGAGAAGACGGAAGCGCCGCGCTGGGGTTCGGGTGAAGTGAGGATTGAGAAGGCGTTAATGCGAAATATAAGCGGTGAAGAAGGGTATTTGTTTGATACCTTTGAGGCGGTTGATTTAGAGCTGCATTACCGGGTCGATGAAACTGTTGACGGGGCGGTATTCGGCTGCTTGATTTACCGCGGCGATGGAACCTACGTGCACGGGTCGAATCATCATTGGCAGGATGACGGGATGACACTACAATTTACCCAACCGGGAGAGACCGGCATCGTGCGCTGCCGCATTCCCAGAATCCCTCTGCTGCCGGGTGATTATTACATCACGGCCTGCTGCTACAATCACAAGCAGGCGTTTCCGCAGGCGGTGGATCATTGGGAACGGGCGTGCCGGTTTACTATCAGCGAACGCATGACCGATCAGCACGGCATGATAGCCATGGACACGCATTGGGAGCATATCCCCAATCAGTAGGATGCGATGAACGCAAATTCAAATCCATCAACCGATTCAAACACCGTGCAGGATATGTTTGAATTGGCGGAACAATATTTCGACCGGCCGGTGACCTGGCTGGACGCGGGTGAGCCTGTCAGCGTAGGCAGTGCGGGTGAAGCGGCTGAACGGCGAATTGAAGTAAAGGGGATGCCGACGGAAGCCGGTTTGCAATCCTTGGCGAACCATTCGTTTGATGTGATTTCGCTTATCAACATCACCAATCATGTAAAGAATCCGGTGGAGACGCTGCAAGAAGCGCTGCGGGTGGTGAAGCAGAGCGGATTTTTGTTTTTGACCTCGTATGATCCGCTGTATTTTTCGGAAGCCTCGCTGAATTTGCGTCCGCCGTCGTATTGGATATCCTTGCTGCGCACTCTTCATGCGCATGGTTGTATCCGGTTTGGCGAATCGGAAAGCCGGTTTGAAATTTTGGCCGCCCCAGCCGGTTGCAGCGCGTTTCCCAATTTACAGGCTTCGTTTATTGCCAAGCGTTCCTCCTGCAATACCAGGATTGCATCCAACGATAGAAATCTCATTACCGTTTCCCGGTTGCCGTTGTTGTCGAATCAATTAAAGGATGACAGTATTTTTTACGTGCTAAATGCCGGAACGGCTCCGTTGCGTTCGCGGTTAAAACTGCGGCTGCAAGAAAACCACAATCCGGATGTGTTTTTGGGCGATTTGAAGCTGCGCTATGAAGGCTCATCGCAAGAGCATGGGGAAACGGTGCATCGTTGGAAGACGGTTGTGCTGCCGCCGGGCGGGCATTCGCTGCGGATTGAAACGGACGGGAACGCCGTGACCTTGCTGCGGATGGAGTGGAGCGCGGAGCCGGTGGAGCGGGAGGCATTTACCCGGTCGCTGCCGTTTGATCATTATCAACGCTACCGCATCGCGGCCGATATTCTTGAGTCGTTGCCTCACCAGCAGAAGACCGTGCTGGATGTGGGCGGGGCGAAAGGGTATTTGCGCCAGTTTGTGCCGCAGCCGGAAGTGATGGTGCTGGACCGGGTGTTTGAAGACTCGCCCTATTCGGTGCGGTACGAAGGGAAAGAGTTTCCGTTTGCGGATAACAGTTTCAGTTCGGTGGTTTGCATCGATACCTTAGAGCATGTACCGCCCAAACAGCGGCCCTTCTTTTTGGATGAGTTGTACCGGGTCGCGGTGCACTGCGTGATATTGGCCTGCCCGTTTGACGAAACGCAGGCGGAAGAGGCGGATGAGATTCTCCGCGATTTTTCCGCGGTGAAGCTGGGCAAAAGCGACCGGTTTCTATCGGAACATGAAGAATATTCATTGCCCAACCGTGATCAAACCCGAACGGCGTTTGAATCGAAGGGGTTTTCGGTGTTTGAGTTTCCCAACGGGTATTTGCCCCGCTGGGTATTGATGCAAATGGCAACGTTCGCGTTGGGTGTATCGCCGGAGCTGCACGACGCGCGCGGGAAGTTGAATGCCGTTTACAACCAGAGTTATTACCCGCTGGATAACTGCGAACCTTCGTACCGCTGGGTAATGCTGGCAACGCGCAATCCGCTGAATGAGAATGTGCTGGAAGATTTGCGAAAAAAAATATTCGCGGCGGCGGATCAGCGGAAAGCGCTGGACCTGTCTCCCGCGTTGGTGGCGTTGTCAACGTATGATGTGGTGCGGGAAAAAGACGCGGCATTGGTATCGAGCGCAGAGCGGATCGAAAATCTGCTGGACCATTTGGCGAATGTGGAAGCGCGGTTAAAAGCCGAAACAACGCAGCAGCAGAACTTATTGGATCATACCAAAAACTTAGATGCCGACCGGCAAAAAGACCGGGAGCGCGTGCAGCGGCTGGAGGAGCACGGCAGCAATCTGGCCAAACTGTTGGAAGAAAAACAAAAATCGATTGAAGGATTACAGACCCATATCCAAAATCAAGAGCAATATCTAAAAGACGCGCAGACGGAAAATGTGAGTTTGCAGAAGCATATCGGCAATTTAGAAGACATGCTGAAAGCGAACGATGAACACAGCCGCAATGTGCAGAAGCATATTGATAATTTAACCGCGATGATGAACGAGAAAGAGGCGCATCAGAATAACTTGGTACAGCACGCGGAGAATTTATCTTCTCATATCCAATCGATGGAAACACAAGTGAAGCAAGTGCAGGAAGAACTCGATCACTCGCGGATGGAAAACCGGATCAGCCAGTGGTATTTCAATACCTTTTTGCCGCGGCGGCATCAGCCGGACTTTGGTGAAGAAGATGCGTCGCAACTGATGCGGCAATTTGAGGAGGAACTGGGGAGTTTGCCGGAAGCGATCCAGCGCTTTTGGAAGGGGATGAAAGAACTGTGCTTGAACGAAATCCGCGAACGGAAACATTATCAGGCGATGATGGACGAACTGAACCAAATCCAACGTTCTTCGAGTTATAAATTCCTTGCCAAGACCGGCATGATTCCAAAAAGGAGCCCCACCGAATCCCCATGAAGATCCTGCAAGTCATTCACGATTTTCTCCCCAATCACCAGGCAGGGTCTGAATTGTATTGCTATCACCTAAGCCAGACGCTGCAGCGCATGGGGCATGATGTCATGCTGTGTTTTACGGAAATCGATCACGGGCGGGACAATTATTCCGTGCGGGAAGATGAGTATGACGGCCTGCCTTTTTTGGAAATCGTCAACAATCATGGGTATGCCTCTTTTGAAGAAACGTATTGCAATCCTCAAATCGAGCACATCTTCGGAGAATTGCTGGACCGCTTTCAACCGGATGTGGTGCATTATCATCACATGTTGGGATTGTCGTTCGGAACCGCGCGCTTGTGCCGTGAACGGGGGGTTCCGGTGGTGTTCACGCTGCATGATTATTGGCTGACGTGTCCACGGGGCGGCGGCCAACGCTTTCGCGGGGCGGGAAAGGTTTGCCATGATGTGGATACCAACCTGTGCGCGCAGTGTATCTCGCGGTTTTCGTTTCCGGCGCGGGCGGGGCAGCGGATTGTAAAACGCTTGCTCAACCGGATTGACGCGAAACAGGATAACTCGCTGATTTCGACTTTATTGAATGGAAAGATTCAAACTCCGCAGAAGGACTTTGTTGCATCCGGGATGTGTGATATTGGCGGGGATGCGCGGCCGGTGTTGTTTGCGCATCCCCCTGCTGAAGTAAGCCTTCAATGCACGATACCGGCGGAATCGACCCTGGTGTTTTCGTATGCCATGGCTCCCGTTACGTATGACAAAGCAGGAGATGGTGTGCGGTTTGAGATTGCTTGTGACGGAGAGACGCTTTTTGAGCAAACCCTCAACGCGAAAGAAAATGAGAAAGACCGGGGGTGGCACCCGGCTTCGGTTAATTTAGCGAAGTATGCAAAGCAGAAAGTGGATTTGTCGTTCAAGACAACCGCGCATCCGCATGGGGAGATTGATTTCACCACGGCGTGTTGGGCGGAACCGCGGATTGTTCATGCCGATGGCGAGCCGTATCAGCCCAGCAGCGGCTTGGGCCTGGCAGCGTGGATGGAGAAAATTCTATCGGGAATGCAGCGGCGTGGTTTGCGCAAGATGGTGGACCGGCGAACGCGGGCGGCGCTGGCGGTGTTTGACGATGTGGATTTGTTTATCGCGCCCTCGCGGTTTTTGCGGCAAAAGTTTATAGAGTATGGCATGCCGGAAGAGAAAATTGTGTTCTCGGATTACGGCATTGCGGATTTGGAAGAGACGTTTGATCCGAGAGAGCCGAAACTGCCGCTGCGGTTCACCTTTGTTGGGACGGTGGTTGAACACAAAGGGCTGCATGTATTGATCGAAGCGTTTAACCGGCTGCCGGCCGATGCGGTGGTGCTGGATGTGTATGGCGCGTTGAATGAGTTTCAGGGGTACGCGGCCAATGTGAAGAATATGATCGCGCATCCGGGGATTCATTTGCGGGGGCGGGCGGAGAACAAAGAGATCGCGAAGATTTTATCCAACACGGATGCGTTGATTGTGCCTTCGATTTGGTTTGAGAACTCTCCCATTACCATTCATGAAGCGTTTTTGGCGCAGGTGCCGGTGATTACCTCGCGGTTCGGCGGGATGGCGGGGTTGGTGCAGGATGGCGAAAACGGCTTTTTGTTTGAGATGGGCGACCCGGATGATTTGTACCGCTGCCTGAAAGCGTTGGTGGATGAGCCCTCGAAGCTGCGGGCGGTGCGGCCCCGGCCGGAATCGGTGAAGAGTTTGCAGGCCGATGGAGAGTGGATGGTGGAGCGGTACAACCAATTGTTGTTGAGCCGTCAGACTTTATAAACGTTTATTGCGTTCATCTGCAAATTGATAATTTGTTTAAAATACAAAAAATTGTTATCATGGTCAAAAGCGTGCTAACGGTGGGCTGCTGGACAAAAATTGTTTGTATTCGCGCAGTTTAATTGCCACTGAACCAATTGCAATTTGTCAGAAATCAAAGAGTGGCGAGCTCACCCTACCCTCTTGTATTTTTCGCTTATAGGGGAAAGAAATGCCGTATCCATTCATTTGCTTGTTAATCAGTCTTCTCTTTTTTGTATCCTGCGGGGTGCAGAAGCCTGCGGATATTGTGGAAGTGGAATCCACTCTTCCAAAGACGGTGGATTATAACCGGCACATTAAGCCGATTTTGTCTGACCGCTGCTTTGTATGCCACGGGCCGGATGATGCCGCACGAAAAGCGGGGCTGCGTTTGGATCAGCCGGAGAGCGCGTATGCCGAGTTGGCATCCGGGGATGGGTATGCGATTCAGCCCGGCGATGTGGCGGACAGCCAGCTGTATCACCGCATTATTTCCGAAGATGCCGATGTGCGGATGCCGCCGCCGGAATCGAACCTGAGTTTGAATTCGAGAGAGAAGGCGCTGTTGATCCGCTGGATTGAACAGGGGGCGGAGTATAAACCGCATTGGTCGTTTATCCCGTTGCAAGAAACCAAGGCGGATGAATTGGTTAAGCAGCCGGAAGTGGATATCGACTATTTTGTTGAGAAGCGCCTGCGGCAGGAAGGATTGGCGTTGGCGGATGAGGCGGATCAGGAAACGCTGCTGCGGCGTGTAAGTTTTGATTTAACCGGGCTGCCCCCCACGCTGGATGAGATAAATGCATTTTTGGCGGATGACTCGGACGACGCTTATGAGAAAGTGGTGGATCAACTGCTGAACTCTCCCCATTATGGCGAACGGATGGCTCTCGAATGGCTGGATGTAGGGCGCTATGCCGATACATACGGCTATCAGGCTGATAATGACCGCCCCACCTGGCGCTGGCGTGATTGGGTGATTGAAGCGTACAACCAAAACATGCCGTTTGATGAATTTATTGCCTGCCAGATGGCGGGGGATTTATTGCCAAATCCTACGACGGATCAGATAGTGGCGACGGGCTTTCACCGCAATCATCCGCAAAACGCGGAGGGCGGGATTATTAATGAAGAGTTTCGGGTGGAATATGTGGCCGACCGCGCGATTACCACCGGACGCGCGTTTTTGGGGATGACCTTTGAATGCGCCCGCTGCCATGATCATAAATACGATCCCATCTCGCAGAAAGAGTTCTATCAATTCTTCAGTTTCTTCAACAATGTGGATGAAGCCGGGCAAATCACATGGAGCAAACCGGATATGCCCTCGCCGACCATGCTGCTGTTTACGAAGGAAGAGAAAAAGCGGATTGCCGCGTTGGATGAAGAGATCAAAAAATTGGAGATAAAGATTGAACATCATCGTTCAAAAATGGAGGAGAATGAACAATTCATCCAATGGTATAACAGCGAATCATTCCATTCTAATAACTCAAAACTATTTGGCCGAATTGCCCGGTTCGATTTAGAACCGGATACGGCAACGAATAAAATGATTTCCAGTGAAATTGATGATGCAACCGGGCGGATTGTCGATCCGGTGACGATGAAAATATGGGATCAACCGCCAAACTTTATTTCGCGTGAGGATGGGAATGGTATCCAGCTGGATGGCGATGCCATGTTGGATTTCCCCGGCATGGGGCGGTTTCAAAAGGCCGATCCGTTTACGGTAGCCATGAAGGTTTGGATCCCGAAAGATTTAGATGAAGGGGTGATCTTTCATAGCAACAAAGGTGGGATCATTTACAGTTATAAAGGGTATCAGGTTTCTGTGAATGAGGATCATTTCGATGTGCGGTTTGCGCATACCTTTCCGTATAATTCCATCCACCTCATCAGTGAGGAGCCGTGCCCGCGGGAGGAGTGGATTCATATCGCGTTGACGTATGACGGTTCGGGCAAAGCGGCTGGCGTTCATTTTTATGTAAATGGTGAATTGCAAGAGATGAGCGTTAAGCGCGATAACTTGTATAAGGATATTGTGTTTGTTCACGATGGGATTACGACGAATTTGCGGGTAGGTGCGCGGTGGCGTTCCAAAGGATTTACGAATGGCAGGCTAGATCAAATTGAAGTGTATGATAGAGTCCTGCATTTTCTAGAAGTGGAAAGAATTGCGGGAGTCAATCGGCATAGTTTGTTGGCAGATACTTCGGAAAGTTTGAAACAGTTATGGGCACAATATTATTTACTGAATATGGATGAGAAATATAAAGAACATCTGCAGAAGCTGAAAGACTTACGTCAGAAGAAAAACGACATTTATGAAAACGCCGAAGAAGTGATGGTGATGGCGGAGATGGCAGAGCCGCGGCAGGCGTATTTGTTGGAACGCGGCGCGTACAACGAACATGGCGAACCGGTTGAGCCGGGGACTCCAAAGAGCATATTGGCCTACGACGATTCCCTTCCACAAAACCGCTTGGGGCTTTCGCGGTGGCTGGTGGATGAACGGAATCCGTTGACGGCACGGGTGGCGGTGAATCGGATGTGGCAGCAGTGCTTCGGCCGGGGATTGGTGGAGACCTCGGAAGACTTCGGCAGCCAGGGTGATTTGCCCACGCATCCCGGTCTATTGGATTGGCTGGCGCTGAAGTATATACAGTCCGGCTGGGATACCAAAGCGATGATGAAGCGGATTGTGATGTCGAAGACCTACCGGCAATCATCCAGGATTACGGAAAAATTGCGTCAGCGTGATCCGGAGAATTTGCTGCTGGCACGCGGCCCCGCGAAACGCTTGCCCGCTGAGTTGCTGCGCGATCAGGCATTGGCTGCCAGTGGGCTGCTGACGGATCAAATCGGCGGGCCGAGTGTGAAGCCCTATCAGCCGGAAGGGTTGTGGTCGTTCGGTTCGAACAAGACGTATGAACAAAGCCAAGGAGATGATTTATACCGCCGGGGGATGTATACCTTTTGGAAGCGTACCGCCCCGCACCCGGCGATGAACACCTTTGACGCCCCCGACCGTAGCTACTGCATCATGCGGCGGGAAGAGACCAACACGCCGTTGCAGGCACTGGTGCTGATGAATGACCCACAGTTTTTGGAAGCAGCAAAGATGCTGGCGGTGCGGGTGATGAATGATGAGTTGGCGATTGATGAGCGGATAGAGAAGGCGTTCCGTTTACTGACATCGCGGCTGCCGAATGAGGATGAGAAAAAGGCGCTTTTGGATTATTATCAGAATCAGGTTGAAGAATATGAAAGCGATCCGGATAAGATAGAGGGATTGCTGCAACAGGGAGAAATGGATATCCCAAGAGAATTGGATAAAGTGAAAACCGCCGCGATGGCGATGGTTGCCAGCACGATTATGAACTCGAATGCCGGCGTGGTCTTGAGGTGAAGCATGAAGGAAATATTGAAAGCACTCGATCAAAACAGCCGAAGAAACTTTCTAACCAAATCAACCTTTGGTTTAGGGGCGATGGCGTTAACTTCGATGTTAAAGCGTGACGCGAAAGCGGAAGCGCAGCAGCCGCAGCACGGCATTTTGCAGGCCCCGCATTTTGTGCCCAAAGCCAAGCGGGTGATTTATCTGTTTCAAAGCGGCGGACCGTCGCAGATGGAGTTGTTTGATTACAAACCGCGGCTGGAAAAAATGCACGGCGAACATCTGCCGGATTCGGTGCGCAAAGGACAGCGATTGACGGGGATGAGTTCGGGGCAATCCAGCCTGCCCTTGGTGAAATCAATCTACGAATTTAAACGGCATGGCGAGTGCGGGGCGTGGGTGAGTGAACTCTTGCCGCATACCGCCGCGATTGTGGATGATCTATGCTTCATCCGCTCGATGCATACCGAAGCGATCAACCATGATCCCGCGATTACCTTCTTTCAGACCGGTTCGCAGCTGCCGGGGCGTCCCAGTATCGGTTCATGGCTGAGCTATGGTTTGGGCACGGATAATCAAAACCTGCCTGAGTTTATTGTATTGGTATCCAAAAACGGCAGCGGCCAGCCGTTGTATTCGCGCTTGTGGGGCAATGGCTTTTTGCCCTCAAAACATCAGGGGGTGCAGTTCCGCTCGGGAAAAGATCCGGTGTTGTACCTAAAAAATCCCGACGGCTTTGCTGGGGAAGACCGCAAGCGGATGCTGGATACGTTAACCGCATTGGATGAGCAGCAATTCGCCATGACCGGCGATGAAGAAATCCACAACCGCATCGCGCAGTATGAAATGGCGTATCGAATGCAAACATCGGTGCCGGAAGCGCTGGATTTATCCACGGAACCGGAATCGGTCCTGAATATGTATGGCGATGATGTGCGTGACCCGGGAACGTACGCGGCGAACTGTTTAATGGCGCGGCGGTTGGCCGAACGGGGGGTTAAGTTTATTCAACTCTACCATCAAGGGTGGGATCAACACGGCAATTTGCCTTCCGGGATCAAGAATCAATGCAAGAACACCGACCAAGCGACCGCGGCGCTGATCAAGGATTTAAAACAGCGCGGGCTTTTGGAAGACACGCTGGTGATTTGGGGCGGCGAGTTCGGGCGCACGAATTATTCGCAGGGCAAGTTGGAAGAAGACAATTACGGCCGGGATCATCATCCCCGCTGCTTCACCATTTGGATGGCCGGCGCGGGCGTAAAGCCGGGATTTACGTATGGTGAGACGGACGAACTTTGTTACAACATCGCCAACAATCCTGTTCATGTACATGATTTTCAAGCCACACTCATGCATTTGTTGGGGATCGACCACGAGCGGTTAACCTACAAATACCAAGGGCGGCGGTTTCGGTTGACCGATGTGCATGGGCATGTGGTGGACAGTATCTTGACATAAGCTTTTTGAATGGATAATGGATGAGTGATGAGTGATGAGAGTTTAGAGTTTATAGATGACGAACCGGCAATTAGGCCAAAATTGTGGTGCAGGCTTCCAGCCTGCAAAGATAACCGTCTGTCTATTCAATCCTGAAACGCTGTAAACATAATAACTGATGTTACGCAATCCATGATTGACGTTTGCTTGAAAAATGGTTTTTGTTGTGAGCCAACTATTCTCAGTCAAACGCAGTGTCTATCGTCTTCTCCCATTGGGAGAAGATAAGAGATGAGGGCGATGAGAGCGATTGCTCCCTATGACGCAGT
>CAYVAZ010000152.1:0-11943 GCA_964449065.1 uncultured bacterium | reverse complement strand
TGACCCACCGCTCGCGCCAGTGAGACAATTAACGCTATGAATTTTATATTATGCCCAATTACCGTAGAATACAAATTCCAAATGCGTTCTATTTCTTCACCGTTGTAACCTACCAACGTCAAACGATTCTTACATCAGAATATGCACGTGCCTGTTTGCATCACGCCTTCCAACATGTGCGGAAACGATGGGCTTTTGATATTGAAGCCATTGTTTTGTTGCCCGATCATCTCCATGCCATTTGGAAGTTACCGGATGGCGATGCGGATTATTCAACACGATGGCGGTTAATCAAAGATAAATTTACCCAAGAGATGAAGAATCGTGTCTCTTCAAATGTTGAATTGTCGAATACAAGAAAAGCGAAAAAAGAACAAGCGGTTTGGGAGCGCAGGTTTTGGGAACATCATATTCGGGGTGAACAGGATTTTGAGCGTCATCTTCATTACATCCATTACAACCCCGTGAAGCATGGATATGCTCAATCACCCAAAGATTGGAAATGGTCATCTTTTCACCGTTATGTAAAAATGGGGTGGTATGATGAAGGATGGGGTGCGGTTGAGCCGAACGATTTGATGGATACGTGTGCGGGTGAATAGGGATATCAAGGATGATCTCGGTGGGTCAAAACAACGCGACCCACCCTACGCTTGCTTTGGAAGCGGTCGTACATCCATTCCGAATCCCGATGTTACAACAACTTATCGTATTCCGCATGGGTTCCGATCCAAAACCAAACCAAGCCCTGTTCATTTTCTACCGCGACCGCGCGGTATCTTTTGCCCACTCTGACAGACCAAAAAGGCACCACTTTTTTGAAATGATATGACGGATGCTTCGGGTTTTCTTTTAACAGTTGAAAATTCTTATCGGCTAGGATTTGTATGTTTGAAGGCAGATTGTCATAACAATCCCAAAAAGAGGGGCTGGTAAAGTGCTTCATATTTTTTTGCACTTGCCGTCTTTAAAATCTTGCAGCGCTTGTTGTGCCAGGTGATCCAGCTTTCCGGCTTTGACGTCTTCTTCAAACTGCCCGTCCCAAACCGCCGCGTCAAACGCCTCAAACCATGAGCGGAATTCGGTTAATTCTTTGCGGGATAAATTGGATACTCTTTGTTCTAACTCTTTTACCGTTTCCATTTAATCCTCATCTAACCTGGGTATGCTTAATCTAATCATCCGACATTATAAGACCCATATGATCATTATAACAACACATTTTCACATCATAGTGAAACCCGCTCTTTGGTTTTCATTTACTTTATTTGCGCTTCCGGCTCGGCGGGAGCCTCGCCCTCCAGAGGCTTGGCAGGAGTTTTGCCATCCCAGGATTGCTTCGCAGTAAGGGGCTGCGCTTCGCTGATGCGCGCATATATTTTTACCGGTTGGAAGTTGATGCTCCAAACCCAATTGAAACGGACATTCTTAGTTGCAACCGGTATTATACCTCGAAAGAAATGGTTATGCCATTTCGAATCCGAATGGTACACAGTCATCCGTAATCTGCAGTCATTTCTTGCTCCATTTCATCTCTTGCACAGCACAATACAAAACCGGTACCACAAACACGGTGATCAAAGCCACGGTCATTCCGCCAAACGATGGAATCGCCATCGGCACCATAATATCAGACCCGCGTCCCGTGGATGTCAATACCGGGATCAATGCCAAGAGTGTGGTCGATACCGTCATTAAACAGGGCCGGATTCTTCGCTTGCCGGCTTCTACCGTTGCTTCGCGGATTTCTTGAACCGATGTAGTTTTGTTTCTCGCAAAGGATTGATCCAGGTACGTGGTAAGAATAACGCCGTCATCTGTCGCAATCCCAAAGAGCGCTAAAAATCCTACCCACACCGCAACGCTTAAATTATAGGGATGCACCTGAAACAGATCGCGCAGGTTCTCTCCAAACACGCTGAAATTCAAAAACCAATCCTGCGAATACAGCCACAACATTTGGAACCCGCCCGCCCAAGCAACTAAGATTCCGGAAAAAACAATGAGGGTGGTGATTGCATTCTTGAATTGAAAATACAAAATCAAAAAGATTAAAAACAGCGCCAATGGCAAAACAATTCGAAGCCGCTTCTCCGACCGGACTTGGTTCTCGTAACTCCCGGTAAAGGTATAGCTCACCCCGGCAGGAATCGTTAATTCACCGCTTTCTTCTTTTTCTTTCAGATAACGTCTGGCCTGTTCCACCACTTCCACTTCCGCCATGCCCTCCCGCATATCGAACAATACATATCCCACCAAAAAGGTATCTTCACTCTTGATGGCTTGCGGTCCTTTGACATAGCGTATATTCGCCAATTCCCGCATGGGGATTTGCACTCCCGTTGGCGAAGGAACCAGAATGGAGCCCAGAGATTCAATGGTATCGCGCAACTCCCGCATATAACGCACCCGAACCGGATACCGCTCGCGGCCTTCCACGGTGGTGGTGATGCTTTTGCCGCCAATCGCGACTTCGATCACATCCTGCACCGTGCGTATCGAAATGCCGTAACGCGCAATCGCACTGCGGTCAATATCGATTTCCAAATACGGCTTGCCGACAATGCGGTCTGCAATCACCGCTTCCGCCTTCACCGATGGGACCTCTTTCAGCAATTTTTCCAACTGAAACCCCACGTCTTGTATCGTTTCCAAATCCGGCCCTTTTACCTTGATTCCCATTGGGGCGCGCATTCCGGTTTGCAGCATGACCAACCGGGTCTCTATCGGCTGCAACTTGGGCGCGGAGGTTGTGCCCGGAATTTGCGCGACTTTAACAATCTCATCCCATATATCATCCGCTGAATGTATATGCTCCCGCCACTGCCGGTATGGCATTCCGCCGTCATCCGGAATCAATTCGCCTTGTTCATCCCGTTCAAATTCTTCTTTGGAATGATCGTAACGAAACCGCAGCCGGTGCCCGGACGCATCGGTTTTGTATTCGGTCTTATAATTCACAACGGTTTCAACCATCGATACCGGGGCCGGGTCCAACGGGCTGTCAACCCGCCCGATTTTTCCTACAACCTCATCCACCTCCGGAATCGCATTAATCGCCATATCGATTTTTCTCAACACATCCATCGCCTCGCCGATTGACGCGTGCGGCATGGTTGTCGGCATATACAAATACGATCCTTCATCCAAGTTGGGCATAAACTCTTCACCCAATCCGGGAAATGCCTCGCGGATATCGGAAACGACCGGAGCGTTCATCACAACCCGCGGCAGAAAGCCGAACACCTTATCAAAGCCCAGCCAAATCGTGGCTCCCCACAACACCAAGAGAGTGGGCAGAGAAAGAAATAGGAGTTTGTGATCCAGGCACCATCGCAAAATGGGTTCATAAAAATATTGAAACAGTTGAATGATGGACAATACGCCTCCCAATAAGAGCACAACAAAAACCCAATTGGTCAGTTGCCAATGATCGGCGCCCAGCGGCAGCCAATGATCGCTTAACAGCGTCACCACGGCCAAAACCGCAATTCCATTGATGATGAGAGGAAGCCGTGTTTGAAATCCCGCCGGGACACTATGGGATACAAAGTGATACCCCCCAAATGCGGCAATCAATACGCCAATCCACCACGATATATAAACCCCAATCACAATACCCGCGACAATCAGTCCGCCAAAGACAAAATCCCGTATCCGCTTGCCGCTGATCTTTCCCGTAAATAGCATATGCGCAAATGGAGGAATGATCACCAGTGCGACGATGATCGATGCGGTCAGCGCGAACGTTTTCGTGTAGGCTAAGGGGCGGAACAGCTTTCCTTCGGCTGCAATCATGGTAAAGACCGGTAAGAAACTGATGACCGTTGTAGCGACCGCCGTCAATACCGCGCCGCTGACTTCTGTGGTCGCCCGGTAAATAACTTCCAACCGGTTTTCATTCTCATCCGCTTCATCCAGATGTTTCAGGATGTTCTCACAAATAACCACCCCCATATCCACCATCGTCCCGATAGCAATCGCGATCCCGGAAAGCGCGACAACATTGGCATCCACCCCAAACAGCTTCATCGCGATAAAGCACATCAACACCGCCAGCGGCAGCAGCGCGGATATCAACACGGAACTGCGCAGATGATTCACCATCACAATCACAACAATAATGGTGACTAAAACTTCATCGGTGAGGGCGGTACTCAGTGTTCCGAGCGTTTCATGGATCAATTCCGTCCGGTCATAAAACGGCACGATTTTTACTTGCGATACCGTGCCGTCATCCAAAACCTTTTTCGGAAGGCCCGGAGAGATTTCTTCTATTTTACGCTTCACGTTTTCAATGGTTTCGAGTGGATTTTCACCATAGCGAACCACCACAACCCCGCCCACCGCTTCCGCTCCGGCCTTATCCAACGCCCCTCTCCGCAGCGCGGGACCGGTTGCGACGTGCGCGATATCTTTCACCAGAATCGGCACATTATCGTTTACGGCAATGACGGTTTCTTCAATATCATCCAAACTCTCTAAGAACCCAATACCGCGAATCACATATTCAACTTGGTTCACCTCAATGGTACGGGCTCCCACATCAACATTGGAATTCCGCACCGCGTTAAACACATCCCCCAGGGTGACGCCGTAAGCACGCATCGCGTCGGGATCCACATCGATCTGGTATTCCCGCGCAAACCCGCCGACCGAGGCCACCTCACTCACCCCTTCCGCCGATTGCAATCCATACCGCACATACCAATCTTGTATGCTGCGCAGCTCATCCAAATCCCATCCGCCGGTCGGGATGCCATCCGGGTCCCGGCCTTCCAGCGTATACCAAAAGATCTGCCCCAGCGCGGTCGCATCCGGCCCCAACTTGGGCTGCACGCCCTCCGGCAGCGTTCCCGCCGAAAGACTGTTCAGTTTTTCCAACACCCGCGAACGCGACCAATAAAATTCGATGTCTTCTTTGAAAATGATATAGATGCTTGAAAACCCCAAATACGAATAACTCCGTATGGTTTTCACTCCCGGAATCCCCAACAAAGACACCGTAAGCGGATAGGTGATCTGGTCTTCCACATCTTGCGGCGAGCGCCCTTTCCATTCGGTAAAGACAATTTGCTGGTTCTCACCGATATCGGGAATCGCGTCGACCGGCACGGGATCGCGGGGAATCGCGCGGATGTCCCAATCAAACGGGGCAACCATCACCCCCCATATAATGATGAAGCCCATCAAAAGGGTGACCACCAACTTATTTTCCAAACAAAAGCGAATGATTGTATCTAACATGGTTCTGTACCTTATTTACAATGATTGAAATTAGTGTTGATGCATGGAATGATTTTATCGCGGCTGCGTTTCTTTCGCTTCAACCGTTGTGTCGGGTTCAAACGTTTTCTCCAAAACACCGCAGGTCAGCATTAAATCTCCAAAATAGGGATTGCGCGTTTCATGCTGCCATTGCAGCCAGCTTGCGCCCTGGTTGTTAAACGCCATCGGGCAATGAATTTGATAGACCGGCTGCTCCGGTGTACCGTGTTCTTCCAAGGCCGCGATCATGGCATTCGATAGGGTATGAAACACCTCGCGCGCCTTGTCGATACTTTCGGCATTCTTGATTTGAAGCCCTATATTTTCCAGTTCCGATAATTGGCTGGTTTGAGCCGCGGAAATCCATTCACGCGAAGCCTCTTGCGCGGCGGAAAGATCATCTTGTGCTAGGGCGGTTTGGATGCTTCGGTAAGGGTCTAAGAGTCTGGGTAACACGTTCGCTGATATGGGAAACGGAGCATCCGGTTTGACGGATTGATTGCCGGCGGCTTCCGCGCTGGGCATTTGTTTACTGGATACAGAGCCCGCGTCTTTGCTGGTGGAAGATCCGGCACCTTTGCTGGTAGACGAACCCGCGCTGCCGGTGGATCCGCCGGTGGGGTTCATCATACTGGGTTTGGCTTCGATTTGCAGCGCGCTATCGATTTTAAAATTGCCGTTCACAACAACTTCTTCGCCTTCCCCCACTCCCGATTCCACAATGTAATGATCTTTCAATCGCGGTCCCAATACCACTTCCCGTCCTTCAAAGGTCGGTTTTTCGGTATCCGGAAGCTGCACATATACAACCGCGCGCTTGCCGGTAATCAATGGCGCGGAACTGGGGATCACCAGCGGCGGTTTGTGTTCGGTGTCATCCGCGTCCACAAACCCCAACTCTTCCGCTTTCACCAGCGGCATTCCGCATATATCGCAGGTTCCCGGTTCATCTTTAATGATTTCCGGGTGCATCGGGCTGATCCATTTTCCCGCCAGCATGGTGTCGTAAATCTCACCCGCGGCATTGACCTTGCTGCTGACGACAGCCCGCACAAACATTTCCGGCTTTAACTTGCGGTCTTCATTGTTGACATTCACCCGCACTTTTACCGTGCGGGTTTTTTCATTTAAGAACGGATCAATAAAAGATATCCTCCCTTTAAACACCTCTCCCGGATGAGAGACCGTCGTGAACTCCACTTCCTGCCCGTAATGAACCCAGGGTAAATCGGATTCATACGCATCCAGTTTGACCCATACTTCCGATAAATCGGCGATGGTATAAATACGGTTGCCGGTATCCACATAATCGCCCTCCAATGCGTTTTTGTGGATGACGATTCCATCAATCGGTGAATAAAAATTGATTCGTTCGGTTGGTGCGCCGCGTTCTTCAATCTCTTGAATCTGCGTTTCGGTCAGTCCCAACAGGCGCAGCCGGTTCCGGGCACGTTCCAAGGTTTGCTGCCGGTTCACGGTATATTGGCCGTTGGCGTTTTGCCGCGTTTGCGCGGCGGCTTGTTTGGCTTGCAGCAAGGCCTCTTGATCCGTCAAGATAGCTGGGCTGTAGATCTCAACCAAATGATCCCCCTTCTCTACCGGGGTGCCGGTAGAGTCGACATACAACCGCTCCAGCCGGCCGGGATACCACGCGGAGATGTATTTCAACTTGGTCTCGTCATATTCAACTTTCCCAACCAGACGCAATTCATGTTCAACATACGCGCGTTTCACGGGCACAGTTTGGATTTCCGCCAGTTTTTTGGCAACTTCAGACATCGTTAATATACGCGGCCCGCTTTCTTCACCGGTGGAACTCAACGGGATCAAATCCATCCCGCAGATCGGGCAATCCCCTGCTTCCGGCTGCTGGATCTGCGGATGCATGGAACAAGTCCAGGTTGTGGCGGATGAGACCGCCTCATTGATCTCTTGACCGGCGTGTTCATGATCGTCTCGTAAAAAGAGTGAATGGAATACAAGGGCTATCAAAACCCCTAGGATGAAATAGGTGATTTTGTTTTGTATAAGGCTGCTATACACGCTCATAGTTTTCTCCTCATTAATGGCTTTGATGATGAATGGATTGCAGTGAAACACCGACGACTCGTTCGAGTTCGGCAAACGCATTGCCAATATCATGACGGGCTAAGGAATACTGCAATCGATACTCCAGCCAGTTTTGCTGCGCGTCTAAATACGCGAAAAAATCCATGCGGGACCCCAGATAATCCGTCTCCGCGATATCTACCGATTGTTGGGCTTCCGGCAGCAAAGTCGTGCGGAATAGATTGGTGTCCCGAAGCGCTTGATCCAATTTTTCATAGGCCTTTTGCACCGCCAAATTGGTTTGTGCAATCGTATCTTCAAGTTCTTGCTGCCGCATGGCTTTTTGTTGCAGCATTTCTGCAATATACGCCTCTGTTTCACCGAACTGTGGACGAACGGTTGGCTTTGGGATGGACTGAAATGATTTTTTCTGCTGTAAAGATCCTTCTAATAAACGGGCCTTTCTTTGAAAATAGGCCATCCCCAATGAGGGGTCTGGACGGTTGCGTTCCCGCGCCAGCTGGATCGTAAGCGCTGCCCGCTGCACAAGACTTTTCTGCAATTGAATTTCCTGGCGATTTTCTTGCGCCAATTTAAACAAGCGGCCGGGATGTATTGCGGCTTCAGGAACAGCATGTGATAACGGGATGTGCACAACCGGTTCCTGTGGAGTACGATTTAGCAATGAGTTTAATTTAACCCTGGCGGTCTCCTGCTGGGATAGAAGCGTGCGGATATCATTGGTGAGCGTATCCAAGGTGGATTGGGTTTGGATCACATCGTTATAAGACGTATTGCCGCCCTCAAAATTGCGGGTCACGACTTCCAGCATCTGGCTGAACAGTTCTTGACTTTCCTTTGTGATGGCAATGGTCTCATCTAAATGAATGAAATGATGATAGGTTTTTTTGAATTCAGCCAACACCTCACGGACCGCAATCGCGTATTTCTGCTTTGCAATCTCAATATCCGTCTGTACAATCCTGCCGCGCAATGCCGTGCTGCCGGGAAACGGAAATTCCTGCTCTACCATTTGCTGGTGATAAGGCTTGCCTTGAAGAACCAAATGCAGCGTTTTGGTAAACGCGTTATATTGCCGCAAAATGCCTTCCAAATAGGCTGCCTGTGGATACCGTTCGACCGCCGCTTGCCAGGCGGAATGCGCCGCCTGAATCGAAGGGTTCCTCGCATAAACCGCGGAGATCAAATCAGCAAAGCTCACATCTTCACTTTGCAGAAAGCCCCATTGATTGTTCTTGACCTGTTGTTGAATGGATTTGGATTCAGCGGTTACTAAATACGGTTCAATTTGATTAATCAATCCGGTGATAGAATTTTCTTTTTCAGATTGATAAGCGCTGAGCAGCGTTTCCCATTCGGGTTGAACTTTCGATTGATCGACAGGCTTTGAGTCATGCGGTTGGGACTGCTGCAAGTGGTCTGCCAAAAACCATGGACGGCTGGCGGTATCGATTGTCTCCCGTGCCTGTTTATATCCTTCACACCATACCCATTGGGTTGTCATTACAGGAATAGAGAACAGTATGATTGCACAAAGAATTGCAAAAAGATTAGTTTTCATCGTGGGCCTCCTGTTGAAGTAAAGGCGATAACGAACCGCCGGCGATGCGCTCCAACTCCGCGAAGAACTTGGCGTAATCGGTTCGCGCGCGCAGCCAGGCCAGATTAAAATTCAGCCAAACGCTCTGTACTTCTAATACCTCAGAAATACTGCCCTGCTTGGTTCGGTTCCATTCTTCCGCCGTTTGCAGGGCGTTTTGCGCTTGTGGAATTAAATGATCATCATACAAAACCATCAGCCGTTTGGCGTTTTGAAGATCAAAGAACGTCTTTCGCAATTTCACTTCCAACTCATTGATTACGGCATCCCCACGGTGAACCGCGTCCGTCTTGCCCTCTTTCGCGTACCGGACACGCGCTTTGTTTTTCCCCAGCCAAACCGGAATGGTAATGCCCCCGCGGATGATGATGGGATCCTTCCCGCTGCCCGGCGTGAGCGGGTTCAGCGCTTCTCCCGTATCAATATAATCGGCTCCTATGTTGAATGTGGGGCGGTTTTTGCTGCGCGCCAGTTGGATGGATTCATCCGCTTTCTTGACATCCAGCTCCGCGATCAAAATATCTTGATTGTTTTCCTGAACAAATGAATCCAACGCAGAAATTGGAAAGGTTACCGGCTCCGGTATTGCTGCCGCAATCGCCGGCAAGGGGGTATCGGGAGGGCGGTTTAACACCGAATTGATCACCGCGATTTGAACCGAGCGCAGTTCCCGCAATGTGATGATTTCATAATCCAGTTGCGCCAACTGCGATTCCGCCTGAAACACATCATTCAATCCGGTGGATTGCCTGCTGTATCCCGCTTCCGCTACGGCCAAAATCTCTTGCAGCAATTCTTGATTGTGCCGGGTCGTTTCAATTGCTCCTTCAATATAGAGGTGTTCATAGACCGCTTGTTTTAATTCCACAATCATATTCCGAACGGCCTTTTCATACTGCAAGCGGGCAATTTCGATCTCCTTTTTGGCGATCTCACCTTTTTGATGCAATGTCCCCGGAAACGGAAAGCGCTGTTCGATTCCGATCGAATACTCTTGCGGCCCCACCCGGGTTTCCACGTTTTCCGCATAATACGAAAACGACAGCACTGGATCATCCAAGGCGGTTTCTTGCGGCAGTTTCTCTACCGCTTGAGACCACGCGGCCTTTGCCGCGGCAACGGATGGGTTGTTCTGAAACGCTTCTTCTATTAACGATTGGATTGGAATAACCGGTTGGCCGGATTGTGCTCTGGCTGCGTTATACGCAATGGCCAAACAGATTACTCCCATAAAAAATATATGAAGGGATTTACGCATTTTATATCCACCTTATAACTCGAGGCGTTTAGAGAAATGGAGGTACCCAATTCTCCCAACTTTAAAATGAACAATTTTGCGGAAAAAAAGAAGTGGTGGTCTAAATACGCAGGCAGACGTTGCCCACGGAAAGAGTGGAATGATTGATAGGATTGACAGGGGTATGATGAATCAAAGGCTGGTTTGATACACTGGGAATGGTTTGGGCGAACGTTGTATGTATTTTTGAAATGGGCCGGTAAGTGGGTTTATGTTCAACGGTTCTTACAGATGGATTGGAAACAGCCGGAACAGAAGGGGGCGGTGATAAGTGGCACGCGCATAAGCCCGTTTGTTCCTTATACTGATTGCCTGAATTTGATTGATGTTTGGAACTTTGATCATTCTCACAACAATCTTTACCCGCTTTATTTGTATTGCGTTGACCATCACAACAGCATGTAGAGGTTGGTTCGGCATGCAATGTTTTCGCAACGCAAGAATCCATGGCCGGAAACATAAACTCAAAGTTCCCATTCCCGGCTAAGACCAAAAGGATGCTTAAAATAAAGATATAATGTGTATGTTTTCTGATCATTTCTTTAGTGTATCTGATAAATCCTCTAAATCAATATTTTTCATTCTACCCATTCACACAGAAAGATGTCAATGCCACATAAAAAAGAGGGATGAAACCTTGGTCAGAAGCGTGAAGGGGCAAACTCTAATCCCGCCTGCCGATGCCGTTGTCTTCCCCAAAATGATTGGGGGAGATGTCCGGCGTAAGGTGTCCGGCGTAAGGGGGACAGAGGGAGTGTGATGAGAACCACAATCCATAAAGATTCATCTTCGTTTGATTCGTGGTATTTTCCTTGGCATGCAAACGAAATAATCATGGTAAGCCGGTATGATTTTATTGAACAACCCAAATTGGAAAAGGGACAAATTGGTAGTGGAGATAACCCTTTAAAAAAAACACCTAAAAGAAGTAAAATAGGAACTATTTTATTCGCAAGAATTTTCCAATGCCGTTTTGATTGCCTTTGGAAATTAATTTTGCCGGAGATGAACATGGCGATGCAAACGATCATAACTAAACTGAAAACGTTAAAAAAGATGCTGCAGACCGAGGAAGATTTTCAGTCCACATTTAATTACTTCTTTGATCATTTCAGCCAAGATAATCTATTCATTGATTCCAGCAAAAAAACCAAACACCCTTTCTTAAAGCAGGTTTTAAAAACACTGGGCAAACAGATATTCAATACGGATGTAATGATCACCCACCTGATGATCCTTAAGTTCCCGAAAGCGCAGTTCTATCACGGGACGTGTTTTATGCAGGGCAGGATGACGGCGTTTTTCTTTTTTGAAGACATCGATATGGGAATGTCTTGCGTTCATTATTCCAATGAGGCGAAATATACCCGATTTACAGGGAAACGTGTTCAAGGGGGCAATGTCATTGTTCCTCCCGGTGAAAGTAGTAGTACTGTCCACTGATTTTGATGAGTGCATCCCGGTTTAATCTCAAGATTGCATCCCTTCCGCGCGGCAAGCGGATGTTATACCTTCCCTTGTCGATCATCTGATTCCATTCATGCGCCTAGTACGGTGTCAACGATTAAATGACGGGTGTCGATCCCCCCCTGCCCCCCTTATCAAGGGGGGCAACAACGTATAACGAACCGTCATTTTTTGATTGACAGACTACTAGAGCGTTTCAGAGTTGAATAGCCGGGTAGCATCGGCTTCCAGCCGGTGCGTC
>CAYVAZ010000151.1:0-12123 GCA_964449065.1 uncultured bacterium | reverse complement strand
ATTTTTCAACTGCTCCGCATTTCATAATTCTATTATATTCAAAAAGTTATGGCATTCTTTTCAATATCAACTGCTTTTTTTAGGATTATCGCCCAGCACATTGGCTCGATTTCTCCGCTTACAAAGAAAGCAAAGGCATCCCATTTACCATAACTTTTCCCATCAACCAAACCGAACCATCAAACCGGTGACATTATTTGTTGCGAACTGCGTATAGATTCCTACGGGAATTTGAACTAGCATAGTCCGGATACAAATCGACTAAACAGAGGATAAAATCATGGCAAAAAAAAGTATTTGGTTTTGGGGTTGTTTAGGCTGCGGCGGGTTTCTGCTGCTGGTATTCATCATCATCGGTGCGGGTGTTGGCTGGGTAGGATATAACGCAATGCAGTACGGTCAGCAGTTTCAGGAAATGTATACCCAAATTAATACACAATATACTGAATTGAATGAAGAATTCCCTTTTTCTCCCCCACAAGACGGCCTCATCCCAGAAGAACGCTACACGGAATTTCTGCAAGTCCGTCAAGAACTTACAGCCTTTTCACAAGAATATGTCAAACAGTTCGAAGAAATCAGCCAGAAAATCAGCCAAAATTTTGAAGGCGGCTTTATGGATATGTTCGCCGGAATCAGTTCGATCAAGCAGATCATCGACACCGCAGTCAAACTGTTTCCGGAAATCGGCGGTAAGCATGTCGAACTGCTGCGCCAGCGGGAAATGTCTAAACGCGAATATATTTGGATATGCAGAACCACCCTTGGCACGCTATCCAAATGCCAGGAAAACAACCATACGGAAGGGCAGCAAGTTTGGTCGCAATATGAAGCTCAGTTCCACGAAGTGGAAAAGACCATGCAAGAGATTAACAGCAACAATCAGCAGTGGAACAACCAAGATTTCGATTTCAGCAACCTGCGGGAAGCGGTACAGTCGGTTGATTTCAAAGCAGAGAACGCAGATTTGATCGTGAAAAACAAAGATGCATTGCTGGAACCAACTAACGCACCGGCGCTGGATTTCTTCACCGTGAATTTCGATCAAATGATGAATGACCTGAGCCAGCAAACCAATGCGGGAAATCAAGCGCAAGATACTCAAGCGCAGGATACTCAAGCACAAGATATTCAAGCAGAGTAGACAATATGGCCGTCTATTAAGGTTTTTTGGATGAATAACTCGTACCTGTTATTGGTTTGATTCAGTTTACCAATGGTGATATCCGCCCTCTTACCGGGCATGAGGCTTCCATGAGATGTCTCATGCCTATCCAGGTTCGCTTGATTTAGTGCGCACAGTTTAGCCGTTTTCACCAGCGCGCGTTCTACCGGCATGGCGGGATGATGATACCAAATGCCTTCGATATCCTGTGTAAACAACCGCATCAAATTGGCGAAGGCTTGGTTCATCTTTAATATACTGCCGCATAAAGTATTCGGAGGGGCAAGCACTCGTGTTCCATCCGGTTTGAGGTAAGCCGTTGCCCGTAGACAGTTCATCTCTTGATCTTGAACAGCCACAGTCGTCCCGATTTGAAACTCCTCTTGCGGCAATTCCTCATCCACAGGAAACATCCCGTCGGTGATCGCAATGATGTTGTCATCCCCCCAGCGTTCTTCATTGCGGCGAATCATATCCAGCACATAACGCCCATCCACGTGGATTAAATCCAAAATAAGTTCTTTGCGGATGGGAATCGTCATTGCTCCTTCGAAGGCGTTGCCATTTCCAAACGGCTTGAACGATTGTCCCGTCGGCCCGTTCGTGAAATGAACCATATACTGCAACCCGCATTCATTGTACGCGCGGTGCAGCAATCGTGCTTCCGGTTTCAAATGCCCGGAACCGACCATTAATCCTTTATTGCGCGCATGTTTTATGGTCAGCAAGGAAGGTTCCCCATAATCCGGGACAATGTTCATCATGCGCACCGCGCCGGTTTCGCTCAACCGGTTGACTGCTTTCACACAATCCATTTGGGTGGGGATAAAACAATATTCCGCCGATTGCGCCCCACGGCATTCATCGTTAATAAACGAGCCTTCTATATTAATCCCCAATAAGCGGGTGCCATCATTTCCATTGCGCGAATAATCCAGCCACCGTTTTGCCCCACGGCAATAATGCTCCAACTCTTCCAGCGGTACGCCAAATGTTGCCACATACACTGCCGTCACCCCATTTGCAGCATACGCACGCATCACTGTCCCAAAGCGTTCCGCGATTTCTTCCGTGCTCATGTCTTTGGATGCAACCTGGCCGTTTACATCATGGGTATGGGGGTCGCGAAAGCCGGGAAGAATGAGACAATCGTCTCCGGTCTCAATCCGTTCATATTCAGCGGAAGGCTCGGCTTTGCTAATGCTTTTGACCACTCCGTTGTCGATGGTTAAATAATGGCTTTCCAGCAGTGAATCTTCCGTGACTATATTTCCATAAATCGCAAGCAAACTCATCGTATAAGTATCTTTTCAGTTGAGTATTTCCAAAATCTATCTGAGGCAAACCAAATGATATACCGGTTTGATTCAGCAGCAATGTAGTTACGACAAAAAAAATGATAGGATACAAAGCGCAATACGTAAACATACCTGAAAGGTATGGCGCATAAACAGATGAAAGAATCACACCCGTTCTCAGCAGATTTCGATAGTATGTGGAAAGAAGTACTGGATCAACTTTTTCCGCATTTCATCCATTTGTTTTTCCCTGCCATGTACGAAGACATCGATTGGGAAAAGGGATATGAACCTCTGGAACAAGAACTGCAGCAAATCACTCATCAAGCGGAAACCAAGAAAAAATATGTTGATAAACTCATGAAAGTATACCGTAAAAGCGGTGAAGAAGCATGGGTTTACGTCCATATCGAAGTGCAATCTCAAATGGACAACCAGTTGCCAAAGAGGGTGTATATTTACAATAGCCTTATCTTTTTGCGTTATGATAAACCCGTAATGAGCTTGGTTATTTTTGGAGATGATAATCCCATTTGGCGGCCGGATTGTTTTGAATATACTTTATGGGAAAGTAAAGTACGTTTACAATATCCAACGGTCAAATTATTGGAATTTAAAGGCCGTGAAGAAGAGTTGCTAGCAAGCGGGAATCCGTTCGCATATTTTGTTATTGCTCATCTAAAAACGTTAGAGGCAAAACAAGACCTGCAAAAACGGTTAGAATACAAAGAAACGCTCACAAAAGAGATGATGGATCATGGATTAAGCGGGGAAATGGTCCAATCTTTATTCAAATGTATCGATGGGATGATGCGTCTTCCCCGCGAATTGGAACAGGAATTTTTGAACCGAATATATATTTATCAGGAGGAAAAGAAAATGCCATTCATTGCACCGTTCGAAGAAATTGCTATGGAAAGAGGGATGGAGAAAGGGATGGAGAAAGGGATGGAGAAAGGGATGGAGAAAGGGATGAAACAAGGGATGGAGAAAGGGATGAAACAAGGGATGAAACAAGGGATGAAACAAGGGATGAAACAAGGTGAAATATTAGGCAGTTTAAAAGAAGCAAAAACTTCGTTGCTGGATATCCTCACCTTGAAATTTCGTTCTATCCCTTCCAACTTGATTGAAACCATCGAAGCCATAGAAGATATTGAACTTCTGCGTACCCTACGAAAACAAGCCTTGCAGGTCGAATCCCTCGATGAGTTTGAGCGGACATTAAAGCAGATTGATTAAATCGGAAAAGAATTCAAACGAAGGGTAGAATTTTTATCGGATCACGATATAACAATAAGCATATTTTCGGTATGAAAGAAAGCAATACGTATCGATGAAATTCGCTGCACGCATATTCACTTCTTCTGTAGGCAAAAAATGGATTGTCGGGCTTACCGGATTGGCCTTAATCGGATTTTTGATTGGACATTTGTCCGGCAACCTTTTAATTTATTTAGGACAGGACCACACGAATGCCTACGCCCACTTTCTGAAATCAAACATTGAGTTGCTGTGGGGGGCGCGTATCGGTTTGATTGTTGTGTTTGCTCTCCATATATACACTGCAATAAAACTCAGCGCCGAAAACAAAGCGGCTCGTCCGGTCTCCTATTCGAACGCAACCCCTTACCAAGCCAGTCTAGCATCACGCTATATGTTATTTTCAGGTATCACCATTTTGGTGTTTGTCATTTATCACTTACTGCATTACACGTTTCTCTTGGAACCTATAAATTTAACCGGAAATAATTTCGGCTCTTTACACGATACCCAAGGACGTCATGACGTTTATAAAATGGTATTTATGGGATTTTCTCAGCCCATCGTTGCCGGATTTTACGTCTTGGCAATGGCTCTGGTTTCCATTCACATCAGCCATGCCGCCACGGCTGTTTTTCAAAGCATCGGCATTCGATCGACTGTGAACGAACCGCTCTTTTATAAGATTTCCGTAGGACTGGCTGTTTTTTTCTTTGTTGGATTTTCGTCAATACCTTTCACCATTTTGCTGGGTCTAATTGAACCGAGTTACGACAGCCATTAGGAATGAATCATGAAGTTAGACGCAAAAATTCCGTCCGGTCACGTCTCTGAAAAATGGGACAAATACCGCATTGACATGAAACTGGTCAACCCGGCCAACAAACGCAAGTTCGAAGTGATTGTGGTCGGTTCCGGTTTGGCAGGCGCATCCGCCAGTGCAACATTGGCGGAATTGGGCTATTCCGTAAAGTGCTTCTGTTATCAAGATAGCGCCCGCCGCGCCCACAGCATCGCAGCGCAGGGCGGAATCAACGCGGCCAAAAACTACCAAAACGATGGTGACAGCATCTACCGCTTATTCTATGATACCGTCAAAGGCGGCGACTTCCGTTCCCGTGAAGCAAATGTTTACCGCTTGGCGCAAGTCAGCGTCAATATCATTGATCAATGTGTCGCGCAGGGTGTCCCCTTTGCGCGGGAATACGGCGGCCTGCTTACCAACCGCTCTTTTGGGGGGGCGCAAGTATCCAGAACCTTCTACGCGCGCGGTCAAACCGGCCAACAACTCCTTCTTGGAGCCTACCAAGCACTCAGCCGCCAAGTCGGCATGGGCAATGTAAAAATGTTCCCCCGTACCGAGATGCTTGATGTCGTAATTGTAGACGGGTACGCCAAAGGTATCGTTGTCCGCGACCTAAACACAGGCGAAATATCATCGCATTCAGCTGATGCAGTGGTTTTGGCGACCGGCGGATACAGCAACGCCTTTTATCTTTCCACCAACGCAGTCGGCTGCAACGTAACTGCAACCTGGCGTGCTTACAAACGCGGTGCGGCCTTTTCTAACCCATGCTATACCCAAATTCACCCGACATGCATTCCGGTCAGCGGAGACCATCAATCCAAACTCACACTCATGTCCGAATCACTCCGTAACGATGGCCGTGTATGGGTTCCCAAAAGCAAAGACGACAAACGCGCCCCGCAGGATATTCCTGAAAGCGACCGCGATTATTACCTAGAACGCAAATATCCCAGTTTCGGCAACCTTGCCCCGCGCGACATTGCGTCCCGTTCCGCAAAAGAAGTGTGCGACGAAGGCCGTGGAGTCGGCCCCGGCGGTTTAGGGGTCTATCTTGATTTTAAAGACGCAATCAATCACTTCGGGCACCAAACCATTCAAGACCGTTACGGCAACCTGTTTGAAATCTACGAACGCATCACCGGTGAAGATGCCTACAAAACCCCAATGCGCATCTTTCCCGCGCCGCACTATACCATGGGCGGCTTGTGGGTCGATTACGGTCTCGAAACCACCATCCCCGGTTTGTTCGCTATTGGAGAAGCCAATTTCTCCGACCACGGTGCCAACCGCTTGGGAGCAAGTGCCTTGATGCAGGGTCTAGCCGACGGCTATTTTGTGATTCCTTACACTATTGGTAACTATTTTGCATCATCGCCGAAATCAAAGCCGTCACCAGACAGCCAAGAATTTAGAGATGCCGAACAGCAAGTGAAAGAAAAAGTCAACAAACTGCTTTCGGTTAACGGCAAACGTACTGTCCGCTCGTTCCACCGTGAATTGGGGCGATTGATTTGGGATAAATGCGGCATGTCGCGTAATAAAAAAGGTCTGGAAGACGCATTAAAGAAGATTCCCGAATTGCGGCAAGAGTTTTGGGAGAACGTGAAAGTGGCCGGTTCGAACGAAGAATTTAACCAGAACCTCGAACATGCCGGACGTGTGGCCGACTTTATGGAATTTGGCGAACTGATGTGCCGTGACGCACTCGACCGCGAAGAATCCTGCGGCGGCCACTTTCGGGAAGAGTACCAAACCGTAGAAGGTGAAGCACTGCGCAATGATGATGAATACGCCTACGTAGCTGCTTGGGAATACAAAGGTGAGAGCGCGGTCCCGGAACTGCACAAAGAAAATTTAGAATACGAAGAAGTACACTTCGCGACGCGAAGTTACAAATAACCCGTTTAATTTAAACGGGATAGGGTGGGCACTCGAAGCAGCCCACCGGATCAGAAGATACAAGGTCGATTCAAGATGGATCTCACGTTAAAAGTATGGCGCCAAAAAACCGCACAAGATTCCGGACGCTTTAAAACATACGAAGCCCAGGATATCAACCCGGATATGTCGTTCCTCGAAATGCTTGATGTCGTGAATGAGCGGCTGATCGAAGACGAACAAGAACCGATTGCGTTTGACTCGGATTGCCGGGAAGGCATCTGCGGCACCTGCTCTTGTGTCATTAATGGCATTCCGCACGGCGGCCACAAAGGCACCACTGCCTGCCAGCTGCACATGCGCCACTTTCATGACGGTGAAACCATTACGATTGAACCATGGCGAGCCAAATCCTTCCCGGTCGTCAAAGATTTGGTGGTTGACCGCTCTGCGTTTGACCGCATCGTTCAAACCGCCGGGTATATTTCCGTCAGCACCGGCGGCGCGCCGGACGCCAACATGATCCCCGTACCCAAAACCATTGCGGATGAAGCGATGGATGCTGCCCAATGCATCGGCTGCGGCGCTTGTGTCGCGGCGTGTAAAAACGCTTCCGCTATGCTGTTTGTTGCCGCGAAAGCGACCCACCTGAACATCCTACCGCAAGGATCGCCAGAAAAGAACGAACGGGTTATCAAGCTCGTTGAAAAGATGGACGAAGAAGGATTCGGCAATTGCACCGTCACCGGTTCCTGCGAAGCCGTCTGCCCCAAAGAAATCAAACTCGAAACCATCTCCCGCCTCAACCGCGATTATGCCAAGGCGTTGTTCACCGCGAAGGTGTAAGTGTAGGACGGGTTGAGACTGCTTGCGAAATTCATCAGAATCATCTCTCATTTACCGCCTTATTCATTATTCCATTCAAAATTTTCATAATTGAATCGAATTGTTTATAGAGAGATAATACAGTTTCCATACATGACAAAGGGTATAATACCGATGTTATTTAGGATTGTCAGATAAGAAAGGTTCTAAGTCTTTCTATTATTTAGGTTTATCGCCACGAAAAATTAACAATCCTAATTGAAAATCGTATAAAATGAAAGTTGATTTAAAACTCGCCGAATTAAGTCTTGCAGAAAAATTGGAAATCATGGATGCTGTTTGGGAAAATATCCGGCAACAGTCTTAAGAGATTGATTCGCCGGATTGGCATGGTGAAATTTTATGAGAACGCAAAAAAGAGTAGAAGAAGATAAAGAAGAAATCTTAGACTGGGAAAAAGCGAAAGCAATGCTCTATAAGGAAAACGACGGATGAAGGTTCGAATTTTTGAATCCGCAAGAAGAGATAGTCTTCGTAGCAATAGGCTCAGAAGCGCACAGGCAAATATCCGTTGCCATGCTCAAAGGTTCAATCCATCCTTGGTATTCCCTTCGCTTTCATTTATCATATAACCATTCTATTGTGATCTTGTTTAGGTTGAGTCATGTCAAAGCCCGATCCGGTTAAAGAACAAATCCTCAATCAGGCCGATATCGCCGATATCGTCTCGCAGTATGTTTATCTTGAACAAAAAGGCGGGCGCTTGTGGGGATTGTCACCGTTCAATAAAGAAAAGACCCCCTCCTTTACAGTCAGCACAGACCGCCAGTTCTACAAATGCTTTTCCAGCGGCAAAGGCGGCAACGTTATCGACTTTATCATAGAAATGGAAAACCTCACCTTTTTTGAGGCCAAACAGTTCCTGGCCAACAAACTCGGCATCACGATGCCGAAACAAAACCGGCATAGAGATCACCAAGAAATCGACCGCTTCCAAGTGATGGATTCCGCCGCCAACCTCTTCCGCAACTGGCTCAAACACAATGACCATGCGCTGGAATACATGAAATCACGCGGGCTCAATCAACAGCAACTCGATCACTTCGGCATCGGCTTTGCCCCCGACCAATGGGATTCTCTTACTTACGCCTTAAACGAACTCAACATCCCCGAAAAAGTGCAGATCGAATTGGGGCTCGTCATCCGGCGTGAAAGCAGTTCCGGCTGCTACGACCGCTTTCGCAACCGCGTGATGTTTCCCATTCGCAATCTGTTGGGGCGCGTCATCGCGTTCGGCGGCCGCGCGATGAGCAAAGATGATCCGGCCAAATATCTTAACAGCAACGATACCCCTATCTTCAACAAATCGCGTGTGCTCTATCTGTTGGATACCGCCAAGAACCACATGAAAGAAAACGGAGCCATTATCGTCGAAGGCTATATGGATGCCATCGCGCTCCACATCCACGGCTTTGAAAACACCGTTGCCTCATTGGGCACAGCGTTGACCAAAGAACACATCAACATTCTCAAGCGCTATACCAACCAATTCACTCTTTTATACGACAGTGACCAGGCCGGCATCAACGCGGCCATGCGCGGGGTAGAAAGCTTCTTCGAGATGGAACTGCCCGTACGCGTACTGCAAATTCAAGACGAAAAAGACCCGGATGAATACCTGCAAAAGCACGGCCCCGGCAAAATGCAGCAACTCATCGATCAAGCGCCGGATGGATTCGCATTTTACCTGAACCAAAAACGCGCGGGATACAACACCAACACACCCGAAGGCAAAACCGCGATCATCCAAGAAATGCTGCCGTTGTTCGCCCGCATCCAAACCGGCCTCTTGTTTCATGATTACACCGAAATTATGGCGAAAATGATCGGCGGGGATCTTTCCGGTATGAAAGACTCCATCAAACGCGGCCTGCAAAAACACAAAACCTATCAACCGCAGCCGGACCCGCAATCGGAAGCGCAGCCGGAAAATTCTTTTCAACCGCTATCCGGCACGATTGGAAATTTAAAACGCGAACTGCTATGCCTCTTAGCCTATCATCACACACTGCTAACCCCGGAGGGGATGAAACCCAGCGACCGTGTCGGCATCTTCTCAAACGAAGAACGTACTTCACAAATTCCGGAAATTCTAAACACTCTGCGCGATTCTTCCATCGAAGATCATCTGCTGGAAAAAACTCTTCAACTCAAAGAAGAAAAAATCGAAAACATGGCGTCGTTCATATCGGATTGGCTCACCAGCCAAACGGAATTTAACGCTTTCATTCATATTACCGAAACCACCACCATCCCCAACACGGTGGATGACTTGCGAAAAATGAAAACCGCCGTTATCAACGGTTTACAACAAGAAATTCAACAAAGAAAATATCAAGAATTGGTGCAATCGGGCACAAGTGATTTCCGCTCGTATCTCAAAGCCGCCGATCAACAACTTCTTGGACAAAAGGAATAACCCGTGACCAAACCGAATTTGATCCAAACCATACTAGACCCTATCTCCGCCGACATGCTCTGGCAGAATGTCGAAACCATTTATAACAACAACAAATGGTCGGATTTCCGTAAATACACCACCACCGCCGATCAAATTGCCGAATACCTCCACGGCTACGGTTTGGAAGCGGACCGTCTCGAACTCCCAATGGATGGCGAAACCAACTTCGGTGACGCGGTCATGCCGATGGCATGGAAGTGCGATGATGCCACACTCGAAATGACCGAACCGGAAGTTAAAATCCTCGGCCGCTACAGCGATACCCCCAACATGGTCGGCATGTGGTCTCCCCCCACGCCCGATGAAGGCCTTGAAGGCGATGTGGTTTGGATTCCCGATGCGGATAATCAATCACTTGATACCCAAGATGTCGACAGCAAATTCATCCTCACCAATGTACGCCCCAACGCCATTCGCGAAGAAGCCGCCAAACGCAACGCACTCGGTATAATCAGCTATTGGGTACCTTACCCCAACGCCAAAGACGCTACCCAATGGATATCATCCAACACCAACACTCCCGGCGGTTGGGGCACCAAAAAAAATGAAGAACCGTTAATCTTGCTCGCACTCTCTCCCAATACAGGAGAAGAACTGGCACAAGCCGTACGCGAACAGCCCGTCCGGATTCGCGTCACCATCCATTCTGAACTCTACGAAAGCACGTTGCCCCTGCTACATACCAAAATAAAAGGAACGCATATTATTCCAGAAACCGAAGACAATATTGAGGTTCTAGCTTTCGCGCCACTCTATGGGCAAGGCGCAAACGATCACGCAGTCAGTTCCGCCGTGCTGATGGAAGCCGCCCGCGTGCTGCAAACGTTAATTGATGAGAACACGCTGGAGCGTCCCATGCGCGGTATCCGCTTTTTATGGTCGCCAAAAATCTACGGTCCCATTGTTTTTGCGCATGAACGCAAAGCTATGTTGGACCGCACCATCTACGCCTTATGCCTCGATGCCGGCGCGGGCAATCCCGATTTGGCATGGTCGCGGTGGGGATTGCAACTCAGCCCCATCCACAAACGCCATTTTGCCGATGGTGTAGTTTGGCAATTGTGCAAAGATTATTTGGATACAGTACGCCCGCAGCGCTTTATCGAACAACGTGATTTTTCCCTTGGCGCTGATGTATGGTTTAACGATCCCGCATTGAATGTCTCTACCCATTGGTTGACCGGAGGCACTTCCATCGAATGCAAACACACTAACTTAGACACGCCGGATACGATCGATAAACGCTCCTTGGTAGACTTAACCGCCGCGGTTGCTTGCTCCCTATACGCTATGGCATCAACCACCGCGAATGATGTCCCCAGTTACGCGCAATGGAATTATCAACTGATACACGACCGCATCCAGCAAGACGCGGTAAAAGCTACCAATCAAACCGCCCAGTTGGATAAAGCAACCGATCTCAAAGAACTCTACACTCTAACAACCAAAAACCTCTCCCGGCGGTTGGAGTTTGAAAAGCAATCCATCAGTACGCTTGAATTAACCGCGCACAACATTAAAGAGCATGACGAATGGGATATCCCCCACATGCTGTTAACCCGCTTAAATTCTCTACAGGATATGGTCAAAGAAATGCTGCAAAGCCGCATTCAAGCCCGTGCGGAACAGTTGGGACTAGAAATTGATCTCTCCAACATCCAAGGCGAAGTCTACAGCGACTCGCGCATTCCATTGCCGGAAGGCATTACCCTGGGCACCATCACGCTTGATAACCTGCCGCATCCGGAATGGGGAAATCCGGTCAAACATTCGCCCCGCCGCAACGCGCCGTTCATCCTCTCGTGGTGGTTGATGGATTGCCAACGCTCCATCAGTGAAATTGAAGAGATCGTGCGCATGGAACTGGGCGAATTCCGTGAATGCATCCCGGTTTGGTACGATTTCCTGCACCGGCATGGGTACGTGGTCTTCGAAGAAGAGGAAGAAAAACTACCCGCGCAAAAACCGGAAGAAGAAATAGTCGAAACGGAAACATCAGCAGGTGAATCGGCTTCCGAATCACATTCATCCGCGTAGTACCATTCGCAATTTAGAGTAGTTGCCAAACGTATATTTGCTTTGGGAGGGTGAGACAACCGCCAAGCCAAATGCACATACATTTACCGGCTGGAAATCGGTGTTACACGATTGTATACGAAGAGTAACTTATACGAATTCAAATAAATGATGATTAAACCTAAAAAAAGTGATTAGTGAAAATGACGAGCACCGAACCCTCAGATAAAGCGTTGAGGGATATAGCGAAAGGCTAACACGATTAGGCTGGTAATGCTGATTCCAACCTGATTGCACGTGATTGTACAAGTTGCTCATATAACATGATTTACAAAAGTGTTAGTTAGGA
>CAYVAZ010000150.1:0-12131 GCA_964449065.1 uncultured bacterium | reverse complement strand
TGATTTTTTACTTCACACCGCTGACCTGTTACGTTTCTTCTTCGCTATATCCCTCCAGGCCTTTTTTGAGGGTTCGTCACTTGTCACTTGTCACTGCTTTTCATCACTGTCTTTAGAATCATCCATTCACGGCACATTGCCGATGTTAAACTTATGCTGCAAGACTTTGGTGAAATTCAGATGCGGCAGGGCGATTGTCGGTACCGTTTGACTAGAGCGAATCACGTTTACGCGGTCGCTGGATTGCAGCGTGAAATGAATCTGTCCGTCTAGGATGAGTTCTTTACCGTTATCATCGTGTGAAAACTCGATCCCCAGTTCATGCTGGCCATCGACGACCAGCGGTCTGTTAAACAGCGAATGGGGCGAAACCGGCGTGATGATCAGCGCGGCCAAATGCGGTTCCAAAATCGGCCCGCCGGCCGAGAGCGAATGCCCGCTTGATCCCGTCGGGGTGGAGACAATAACGCCGTCGCAGCGGTAGGCCAGGGTCGGTACATTTTCTTCCAACATCTGTACATTGATCAGCCGTCCGGGCCTTGAAAGAGTAACCAGCGCTTCATTCAAAGCCAGCGACCGGAAGATTTCCCGTCCATTCCGAATGACCCACGCTTCTAGAAGATAGCGATGAATCAGCCGGTAGTTCCCGTTTAAAATGCATTCCAAATCGCTATCCATGGTCCGGTATTGACTGGCGGTCAGAAATCCGAACCTCCCCATGTTGATCCCAAATACGGGTGTGGCGTATCCGGCGGCCAGTCTTGCGACACCAAGCATTGTCCCATCTCCGCCAAACACAATCACCAAGTCATGCTGTTCTATGCCGGACCGGATTTGTTCTTCAAAGTCTTCTTTGGCTTCTCCCCGTATCCAGTTCTTAATAGCATGAATCGAAATTCTTCTGGCGGATAAAATACGCTTCACTTTTTCTACCGCCTTATCTGTATGGGGTTTTTGAGTGTTATAGACCAATAACACAGATTGAATGGAGTAAGGGGGATCGATTGCTGGGCTTGTCATGAGAACAATTTACAGTCCGTTCATTTGATTATATACGGATTGTATGGCATCGGTGGGCTTCTTCAACCGTTTGAGAGACGCGTTCCTTGGAAAACGGTTCCTGTCCGGGAGCTTTTACAATGTCGAACAAAAACTCGATGTTCCCGCTTTTGCCTGTGATGGGGGAAAAGGTTATATCTCTTACCTTCCAGGATTGGGTTTCAATGAATGAAATCAAATCACACAGCACATCAAAATGATCATCCGGATTTTTCACCAAACCGCCTTTGCCGACTTTATCTTTGCCGATTTCAAATTGCGGTTTAACCAATACCACGGCGTTTCCATTTGGTTTGACCACATCATCAACCGCCGCAAAGACTGTTTTTAAACTGATGAAAGATAAATCGGCGGTTACCAAATCGACTGGTTCTCCCAAATGGTCAGCGGTTAGATAGCGGCAGTTGGTTTTATCCATAACCACAACGCGGGAATCTTGCTGCAATCCATATTCCAACTGCCCATGCCCCACATCGACGGCATAGACTTTTTGGGCTCCGTTCTTGAGCAGGCAATCGGTGAATCCGCCGTTGGAGGCGCCGAAATCGGCTGCCGTTTGGCCTATGACATTTATGGAAAATTTTTTTAGCGCTTTTTCGAGTTTAAAACCGCCGCGGCTTGCATAGGGGCATGTGTTCCCGGTAACGCGTAATGAAACCGTTTCTTTGACTTTTTGACCGGGTTTATCGATGCGCTCATCATTCACTATTACATTGCCCGAGCGAATGATTCGCTGGGCTTCATCCCGGGAAGCAGCAAACCCTTGATTGACGAGAATCTGATCGAGACGTATTTTTGTTGGTTTATCATTCTTGTGCGGCATAAGACTTGTGCGGTTGTCTTTAATTTGATTTTTCTTTACTGATTCTATCTCTCTAATATTCTGTTCAAGTGTGCGAAGGTTTCAACTGGGTTTTCGAAAATTGAAGTAGATTTCATAACGAATTTGCTTTACTTGTCACTTCTCACTGTCTTTAGAACTATACATCTTTGGATTGAAATATAGAAAACCCGTTGGCGGCAGATTTAGCCCCTTCATATTGTCCCCAAACGCCGGACCAGGCATGGATTGGAATTCGACACGCTTCCTCAAACCAACGCTTTGATAATTTTCCGCGCTGCCATAAATATGACCAATCCTTCATGCATGTATAAGCAAAAGATTTCCAGGCCTGCATTTTGGTGGGGACCGTGCGTAAACCAAATAACTCATACAACCGGTAATGATCAACGTAGGTTCTCTTATATAAATAAGAGGCCGACCGTTCGTGTGAATGTTCAACCACAGCTCCGGGTTCAAATACGACAGAATATCCGTTGATTAAAGCCCGAAACGCCCATTCTACATCTTCTCCGAAAGGCGTTTCGGGAAAGGGGATTTTTTTCCAAACGTCGCGGCGGATCATGCTGGCGACATTATCAAAGACACAATGGGTATAACGCTCATAAGGTGATAAGGTTAAATACTGATTCATCGAAGTTAGATGAATTTTGCGAAAATTGTTTTGTCCGCTGATCCAATTGCCTAAATCCCGCTTCACGAGTACGCCCGCGTTGAGTCTGGGAATTTGTCTGGCGAAACAGCCGGCGGCTTGATGGGCTGTTAAGGTCTCAACCATCTTTTCTATACAGGTATCGTGAAGAGGAATTGCGTCTTGCGTGAAAAAGCAGAGAAACGTTCCGGAACCGCACGAAGCCCCCCAATTTCTAGTCCGGCCGTGATTAAAATCTTGCTGATTTATAGAATACACTGTGGTATTGTATTGCGAGGCGGTTCGTAAGGTGGAATCAGTCGACCCGGAATCAATGATGATGAGTTCCAACTCATCGCGGAGCGTTTGCCGGTTTAGTGTTTCCAGCAGTTGAGAAAATTCAGCGCCACCGTTCAATGTAGGAATGACAACGGTTATCAGTCGGTTCATAGTTTTGCTCTTTTATCGGAAGATATTCAGAAAAAGACTGAAAAATCGTTAATCTAAAAATCAGAAAGTCAAACAAACCATAAATTTACTTTAAGATAAAAAATATATTTAAATTTATGCGGATATGTTATATTTCTAACGATAAGTATAGCATTTTTAACTTTTCTACGGTATAATCCATAGAAAGATGAACAGAAAATAATTGTAAATTTTATATTTTTTATGGTTAAAGGTAATCATTATGAAAGCAAAAAAATCTAAAATGAACGCGGTAAAAGGAATCCAAGTCGCAGTATTCGGCCCCAATAACGGTATCTTCAAGTCGTTAGTAGACAGCGTAAAAAAACTTGGCTGCAATTTGAAACATGATCACGAATTCACGTCTTTGATGAAATCCTGTAAGCAAAATCCGGCAAAAGTTGTGTTTGTTGCCGCCGATTTTTGTGAAGACTATGCAGCGGCCGTGAAGAAAAACCAAGCCGGTATAGAAAACGTGGGAACGGAAGCTTGCATTATCGTGGCGGATGAAGGTCAAATCGATTTCGGTTTGGATTGGGCACAGCAATTGAAGTGTTATCTCGTCACGGAACCGCTTGTGACGGAAGAACTGTCTGTGCTGATGGAACGGGCGTTGGATGCGGGGTTGGCGAAACATCAATTGAGCCGCTATGAGTCCACCGATCAGAATACCGAACGCTTTGGACCGGTGGTTGCCCGGTCGGAGGAAATGAAGGAGGTTGTGCGCGTGGCAAAAATTCTCGCCACCCGTGAAGACCCTATTTTGTTTATTGGCGCGGTAGGAACCGGCAAAGAAATTTTGGCAAAAACCATTCACGAACACAGCGCCAGACGCCACGGACCCTTCTATTCCATTAACTGCAGGTCTTTTTCCAATGAAGATTTGATGGTGGAGATCTTTGGGAAAGATGATGGCGACTCCGACGATAAGTCTTTATTGGAACTTTGCAGCGACGGTACGTTATTCTTAGATGAAGTGAATGAAATCTCTCCCGCGTTGCAGGGAAAATTGCAGCGTTTTTTGGAAGACAAAACCTACACAAAAGTCAATTCGCGCAAAGTGTTTGTGAATGATGTACGAATTTGTGCCGGGACTTCCGTCCCGTTAAGTGAGCGGGTTGCCAAAGGCGATTTTTCGGAAGAGTTGTTTTTTTATCTCAACCGCTTCACACTGCATGTACCATCCCTGCGCAGACGGGTGGAGGATATTCCGGTATTGACCGAAGTGATTCTAAAGGAAGCCGCCAAAGCAAAAGGAGTGGAAAAGATTTCCATTTCCGAAGACGCGCTGAAATTGCTGGTGGAATACAACTGGTCCGGCAATGTACGTGAACTGCGCAACGCGCTGGAATACGCGACGCTGGTGGCGGAAGACAATTTGGTAGAAGCCAAGCATTTGCCCAAGCAGTTCCACGATGAAGTAGGCAGTATTTTTGTGGGCACGGATCCGGAAGAATTGCCGCCATTGGATGAAATCGAACGGCAGTACATAATGCGTGTCATGGATGCCTGCCGGGGTAACAAAGTAAAAGCCGCACACATTTTGGAAGTGAACCGGGCAACTCTGCACCGCAAACTGCAGATTTATGAAGCACAAAAGAAACGGCAAATTCTGTAATCGGTATATAGAGCGGTTCACACGGTATACCTATTTCGCATCCTTCACGAATAAAACCGAAAGAGAGCTGTGCGTGCGGCTCTCTTTTCTTATCCCCCTTGGTTGCGTTTTTTATCGTGTATGATTCGTGGATCTAAACCCAGTTCAGATTGTTTGCGTGACATGAGAGTTTTATTTGTCAATCATACTTTTCCTCCCCATAGTTACGCCGGTTCGGAACTTTGTGTGTTGAACCTGGCGAAACAGCTGCAATCCCGCGGTCATGCGGCGCGTGTTTTTTTTCGCTACAGCAATCCCGATGATGAAGAATTGATGATTCGTAAAGGGGAAGTGGAAGGAATTTCTTACAGCAAGATCAATCACACCTACCGCTATGTTGAAAAATTTCAAGACATTTATTTGTACCCGGCATTGGCGGCTAAATTTGGGTATCTTCTCAGAACCTTCCAGCCGGATATCGTCCATTTTCATCACCTTACAAATTTATCCCTTTCGCTGGTTAAAGAAGTGAAAGATTACGGCTGTCCGGCTGTGATGACCCTGCATGATTATTGGCTGCTGTGCCAGCGAGGCCAGCTGTTGAAGCCGGATATGTCACTGTGCCACGGCCCATCCCATACCGCGTGCCGTTTGTGTTTAGGGCCGCAATTGCTGAAAGGCAAAACCCAGCGTGCGATGCGGCGATTGTGGAGTTCAGCACGGAAACAACTGTCTGAATCCAATACAATCCGCTTGATGGAACGAACCCCCGATTCCATTCAAACGCTAAATTCCGTCTTTTACGCGCGCACGCGATTTGAATGGGATGGAACTTCGTATCCGGCAATTCAAGCGCACCCGCCGACCGTGTTTTCCTATAAACTTGCTGGCGTGCAATCGTTCAATTTGAAGACGGCATACGCCATGCATCCCTCTACCTTCGATAAAGAGGGGGGCGGTGTCACGTTCCGCATAGCGGTCAATGGAAATGCTGTTTTCTCCGAATCCATCAATCCCAAAAAGTATGAAGATCAAAAAGGGTGGCATTCCGTTGAAATACCGGTACATGTTGATGATGCGAACGAATGTGAAATTGCGTTTCAGACAGAGGCCGAAACGCCGCACGACAATCAACACTGCACGGCGGGTTGGCTTGATCCCGCGATCCTACTTAAAGACACAACGAAAGGTATTCCTCCAAAGCCGAATTGGAGAGCAAGGGTAAAACCGTTGGCATTGCGGGCGGCGGGTGCGATTGCGGCATGGTCAACGCAAGCCAATGAGGGAATACGGCACCGGCGCAATTGGGTGCGGCGGGTGTTTGATGACGTGGATTTGTTTATCAGTCCGTCAAAATTTTTACGGGAGTTTTTTATCCGCCACGGTTTGCCGGACGATAAAATTATATTTTCCGATAACGGTTTTCTATTGCCCGATGTCGAAATGAAAAACGAAGTCAAATTTCCTCTGCGGTTTGGGTATATTGGAACCTGGATTCCGTCGAAGGGTGTTGATCTTGCCTTAAAAGCGTTTCAAGATGTTCAACCTGGCAAAGCGCGGTTGATCGTTTATGGATTTTTTCCGGGATACGACGGGTTCGAGCATTATGAAGATGAGCTGAAATCGCTGGCCGGGTCTGCGGTAGAATTCAAAGGCAAATATGGTCCTGATGAAGTGTATGAAATTTTGCAGGAGATGGACTGTTTGATCATGCCGTCTATTTGGTGGGAAAACTCGCCGATGACTATCCATGAAGCGTTTGCCTCCCGCGTCCCTGTGATTACCGCGGATGTAGGGGGGATGGCTGAACAGATAAGCGAGGGCGGGGGAATGACGTTTGAACACCGCAATCCGCGCAGTCTGCAAACGGTTATACACAAGATCATTGAAAATCCGTCTTTGCTTAGCGATATGCAAACGAGCATCCCTACGGTAAAATCGATCGAATCATTTGCCGGGGAAATTGTTGATCTTTATCAAGATTTAATATCCAATTATGACACATCAATGCCAATCCGACGTCTATAGCGCTTTTGCGGAAATCTACGATCAAGTCATGCGGGATGTTGATTACGATTCGTGGACGCAGTATGTCATTGATCTCACGCAAAAGTATGAAGTTGAGGTGAATACGGTGCTTGATCTTGCTTGCGGCACCGGCGGCCACGCTTTGCGGTTTGCGCAGTTGGGCTATCAAGTTATGGGGATTGACCGTTCATACCCAATGTTGGAACTGGCGCGCGAAAAAGCGGAATTGCAGCATTTGGATGTTCAGTTTTTTCAATCCCCGATGGAATCGTTTTCGAAACTGAAGTTAGGCCGCGAATTTGATTTAGTGATTTGCCTGTACGATAGTTTAAATTACATAGTGGAGGATGACTTGGTTGCACGGTGTTTTGAAGACGCGTTTTCGCATGTCCGGCCGGGCGGTTTGTTTATTTTTGATGTCACCACCGAATACAATCTCATCAAAAACTTTTCCGGGTTTACCTTTTCCGAGAATTTTGACGACGCGTCTTATATTTGGGAAAACCAATACAGCATCGAAAGCAAGAAATGCGTATCAAAAGTCACAATCTTTCAACATATCAACGGCCATTACCAAAAATTTGTGGAAGAGCACATCCAAAAGGTCTATCCCCGGCCTTGGTTGATTGACCGTCTGCGCGATATCGGCTTTGAAGTATTGGCGGTTCTGCGCAATATGTCGGAGATGCCCGCCACCCCCAAATGCGAGCGGATTCACTTTGTTTGCCGCAAACAGTAACATAATATTTACCATTTTATCTTGATATCCGCGTTCCTGTTTTTGATATCCCAAGTAAAATGCCATTCAATAACAGCAATCAAAGAAGGAGTACCAAGATGCAATATCCTCTTTGGGAAGTTCCCGTTATTGGCAGCGGTATGGTGATCGCGATTGTGGCGACGGTTCATGTTGTGGTTGCCCACTTCGCGGTTGGCGCCGGGTTGTTTGTGGCCGTTACAGAGTATCGCTCTTACAAGAACAACAAACCGGTATTGCGCCGCTTTTTAAAGGATTTTAGCAAGTATTTGATTTTGGTTTCGTTTGTGTTTGGCGCGTTGACCGGTGTGGGTATTTGGTTCTCCATCTCTCTCGCCAGTCCGGAAGCGACATCCACCTTGATCCATTTATTTGTGTGGGGATGGGCGACGGAATGGGTGTTCTTTTTTGTGGAAATTGCCGCCGGTTATATTTATTACTACGGTTGGGACCGCATGAATCCCAAAACACACATGGCGGTTGCTTGGGTGTATGCCATTGCCGCGTTTATGAGTTTGGTCATTATCAACGGCATTCTTACCTTTATGTTGACGCCTGGAGGCTGGCTGGAATCGGGTGATTTTTGGCACGCCTTCTTCAATCCGACCTATTGGCCTTCTTTGGCGCTGCGGACGATCAGTTGTTTGTCCCTTGCCGCGATTTTTGTGGCGATTGCGGCCAACTTTGCCGTCGGTTATACCCGCGAAGAACGTCATGAAATTATTATCGAAGGCGGACGCTGGTTGATTCCACTTGTGTTAATGATTCCTGTTTCTATTTGGTATATCAGCAAGATCCCGGAAGAGTCGCAATTGATGGTTCAAGGCGGTGCGATTGCGATGACTCTCATGTTTATGTTTGGTTTGGCGATGTCTACCCTGATTGGATTTTATGCCTACATCGGCCTCATCCTCAAGCGGCGCTACATCAATATGGAAACGGCGGTGTTGTTGGGATTGATCGCCTTTATTTCCACGGCATCGATGGAATTTGTTCGTGAAGGGGTTCGCAAACCCTATGTGATTTATGACTATATGTATTCCAATGCGATTTTGGTGAGCGAGGTTGATGAACTGAATGAAACAGGCAGTTTAGATTGGGCACCGTGGGCCAAATTGGCGGTCACGAAATCCAGCGGCTCGTTGCCGGAAGAGAAAAAAGGTGAAGTGTTATACAAAATGCAGTGCAGCCGGTGTCACACACTTGACGGTGTGAACGGAATAAAACCGTTGATTTTCAAATGGGACCGGGAATCGATCGAACATTCTCTTGAGACCCTTCACGAAGAACAAGTCTTTATGCCGCCTTTCATCGGTACACAAGAAGAGATGGAAAAACTCGCGGATTATTTGCAAACGTTGAGCCAGCCGGCCGAAGCCGTCGCGTTGAATTGAATCGAGGAGAATGAACCATGAACAATACCCCTATTCCTCCAGCCGATCCCCTGGGCATCCCGGCACCCGCCTGGGTGTTTGAAAGCCTCTACATTTTAACGTTCTTTCTGCACATCGTGTTTATGAACTTTATTTTGGGCGGCATGTTGATTGTGATGGTGAATGAATGGATCAACAGTACCAAATCGTACGCGTTGGAGGCCAACCGGATTGTCTTGAAAGTGATGCCGGTGGTCTTGTCGTTCGCGATTACGATGGGGGTTGCTCCGTTATTGTTTGTTCAGGTGCTGTACGGACAATTTTTTTATACCTCCAATATTATGATGGGATTTTATTGGTTCTCTATATTCATTTTGGTGACGATTGGGTTTTATTTGATTTATGTAATGATTATGGTTCGGTCTAAGAATAACGAAGCCGCGTTGACCGTCAAACTCCTGTCCGCGGTGGCTTGGCTGATTTTTCTCACCGTGGCGCTCTTGTTTACCAACAATGCGGTCTTGACCGAGAATCCGCACTATTGGGAAGCGATTTACACCGGCCAATCGTCTTGGCTGGCCCCGGACGCTACTCTGCTTCCCCGTTATTTGCATAATGTGGTTGGCGCTACGGCGATTGGCGGATTTTGGATTGCCGCTCTGGGACTGGTGCAGCGGACGTACCATCCGGAAAAAGAAGAGACGGGCATGTTTATGTACAAACAAGGTTTGCTTTGGGCCGCGGTGGTAACCGGCATTGAAATCGTGGTCGGATTCTACTTCCTGCTTTCGCTGGGATTGGACCGGATCAAAGAATTCATACAAGGCGGCGTATTGTTTTATGGCTGGACAGTTTCCGTGCTGACTGGCATCGGGGCATTGCTGCTTCTTGTACTGGCCTATGCAAAACCGGATAACCCGAAATTCCTTTGGGGTTCCGGTGCCTTGTTGGCAATCACATTGTTTGGCATGAGTATGGGCAGATATTTGTTGCGGACCATTTCATTGGATGAACATTTCACGGTTTCCGAACTGACGGTCAATCCGTTTTATTCCAGTTTATTCCTATTTTTGGTTACCTTTGTCATCGGTTTGATTGTGCTGGCTTGGTTAGTAAAGGTGGCATGGCGGGCGGGGTCTCATACATCGAATCCCTAACCGCTTATGATTTAGATAGGGGGCACGAGGCCATGTGTCCCGGCAAAAATCGGCAGATTGACCTTTCAAAATTGCGGTTCGGCTTCCGTTAAAATTTGTTTTCTGTCATTCCGTGCTACTATATTTTAGATATAGTGATTGCCAAAACTAGGTTCTGATACAATCGTACGGTACTTCCGGTTCGGTGGGAGCCTCACCCTCCCAAAGTGAACATACTATTGACAACGGGTATAAACTCTAAGCAAAGTTAGATTGGTTGTAGTCTTTTCTAATGTCTGATGCAAAATCAAAAAAACACATGGATGACGATATCTCGGGAAAAGCGTATGACACGCGTTTGCTGAGGCGTTTGTTTCATTATATTTTGCCATACAAATCGCAAGTGATTTATTCCTTCTTGTTGTTGGTTGTTTTTACAACGATTGATTTGTACACCACGGTGTATCTCCCGAAAATCGTAGTGGATGAATACATTCTGGCGGATTCGAAATCCGGCCTATCCATGATTATCTTGATTGCCTTTGGCCTGATTTCGATTGCATGGCTTTTGGAATACATTCAGTTTTATATTGTGAATGCCATGAGCCAGTACGTGATGTATGATTTGCGCAAGGATTTATTTTCACATGTGCAGCGGCAACCGCTTTCGTTTTTTAACAAACGGCCGGTCGGCAGCATCATGACGCGATTGACCAGCGATGTGGAAGCGTTGGATCAGATGTTTGCCAATTGTGTGGTCTTTACGTTTAATGATCTGCTGATCATTTTCGGTTTGCTGGGTGTGATGTTGTATCTCAGCCCGTTTTTAACTCTGGTGGCGTTGGCTGTGATTCCGCTCATGCTCCTTGCGAGTTTGCTATTTCAATGGGCGATCCGGGCTTCCTTCCGGGATGTGCGCCGTTATCTATCCCGCATGAACGGCTTTTTGCAGGAAAACATTACCGGCATGGAAACGGTACAGATTTTTAACCGGGAAACAAAAAATTTTCAGCAATTTCAAGACCTGAATCAAAAATTTTACAAAGCCAATATGCGCAGTGTGGCCAGTTTTTCTATTTATTTGCCGGTGGTCGAAATCCTGAGTATGCTGGCCGTTGTTTTGTTGTTATGGTATAGCGGCATGTGGATGCTTTCGCAGCCCAGCGAAATTTCGTTTGGGGTTGTCACCGCGTTCTTGTTAGCGACGCAGCGGTTTTTTCGTCCCATCCGTGAGTTGGCCGATAAATTCAATATCATGCAAACCGCGATGACGGCCGCGGAACGTGTTTTTAAACTTCTGGATACGGATGAAGCCTTGCCGGAACCCGAAAAGCCGGTACCGCTTGCAATGAAAGGGACCGTTGAGTTCCGCCATGTATGGTTTGCGTATAACGATGAAGACTGGGTACTGAAGGATGTATCGTTTACCGTAAAACAAGGACAAAAAATTGCCATCGTGGGGGCGACCGGCTCGGGAAAAAGCACCATCATCAACTTGCTGTTCCGTTTTTATGACGTACAAAAGGGAGAAATTCTGGTTGATGGTATCAATGTAAAAGACGTTTGCTTGAAAGACCTGCGTTCCAGCATTGGGCTGGTCTTGCAGGATGTCTTTTTATTCTCCGGCAATATTGCTGACAATATCCGCCTGAATCACCCTGAAGTAACGCGGGAGCATATCATTGAGGCAGCCAAAACCGTGCAGGCGCATTCGTTTATCGAACGCTTGCCAGGCGGATATGACGCGGAAGTAAAAGAACGCGGGTCGACTCTTTCGGTGGGGCAGCGGCAATTGCTTTCGTTTGCCCGCGCATTGGTGATTGATCCGAAACTTTTAATTTTGGATGAAGCGACTTCGAGTGTGGATTCGGAAACGGAATTGCTGATTCAACAGGCTCTCGATACGCTGCTGGAAGGACGAACCAGCATCATCGTGGCACACCGCTTATCCACCATCCAAAAGGCGGATTCGATTTTGGTGCTGCACCGCGGTGAGATTGTTGAGCAGGGCAGCCACCAAGAACTGATTGCACAAGAAGGCGTTTACCAACGGTTGTATCAATTGCAATATAAAGACGCGCAAAATGAAGTAGAATCTATTCCGGTGTGATCTCATAAAAATGCGGGTTGACAGATGACAACGCAGGTTGAACAACAACCATTAATGGATGCGGTGCATAAAATCGTGGAGGCCGTTCACCCCAAGCGGATTATTTTGTTTGGCTCATCCGCGCGGCAAGA
>CAYVAZ010000149.1:0-12151 GCA_964449065.1 uncultured bacterium | reverse complement strand
TCAAGACAAGAGTTAACAGTATTATCTTTTTCATTGCGTTCTCCTGACGTATAATGTTCATCAAAAGAATATCAATATCATAAGAAATTATAGATTTAAAAATTGCGGAGATATACCATGAGTCAAATATTGCTAAAAGATATAGAGCAATCACTCTACGAAAGGTTAGAGCATTCCGCGAGAGAAAGCGGAATTACCATCGAACAACAAGTGGTTCGTTTGTTACAGACCCACCTTCCTGAATCGAATTCAAAAAAGAAAAAGGCATTGCAAAATTTACGGAAGATACGCGAAGAAACCGCCCATTTGCAAAAAACTGACTGTGTTGATTTGCTTCGGGAAGACCGTGACCGATGATTTATATAATTGATGCAAATATTGCGATAAAATGGACTTTTCAAGAAACCTTTTCTGAAATAGCAGAACGGATTGCAGAAGAATCTTTAATTGCTCCTGACTTTATTTTAGTTGAAGCTGCCAATGTGATCTGGAAAAAATACAGAAAAGGTGAAATAAATATATCTTTAATCGATCAGTGCTTACTCGATATAAAAGATGCAATTTCATCTTTTATTTTAACAACTACAATATTCCGTGACTCATTACAAATCGCTGCTACTCTTGATCATCCCGTTTATGATTGCATTTATCTTGCAACTGCAATTCATACTCAACATCCGTTAGTCACCGCGGATAAAACCTTTTATCATAAAGTTGACAATTCGAAATACTCCCCATCAGTTATGTGGATTGAAGATTTCGATTCAAATTCTAAAAATATCCATTAAAGAGTTTCTATGCAAATCAACAAGATTAAAGCAATAAATGAGAGTTTTGAGCGGCGCAGTCAGGGGGTAAAAGATATCCCTTTTGAATTGGTGGCGGATTATCAACCTACCGGCGACCAGCCTTCGGCGATTGAATCGCTGGTTCGGGGCGTGAATGATAATCATAAATATCAAACGCTTGTGGGCATAACCGGCAGCGGGAAGACGTATACGATGGCGAATGTCATTCAGCAAGTCAGCAAGCCGACGCTGGTGAGGGTAAGATGGATACCGACATCGATACCGGGGTGTTCTTTGAGCATCTTGACCGCTTCGGCGTACCAGGGAGTGGGCACCATGATTTCAACCGAGCGGGCGATACCCTCTTTGCAGACTTGAATGCTAGCTACGTTCATAGCATGGGCAGCACCCATGTCGTCTGCACGGACGATGAGCACAATTTCATCATCGTCGGAATAGGTGGATACCGATATCATCAAAACAAGAGTAATAATCAATAACTTTTTCATTGCGGTCTCCCGGTGCGTAATCTATCACAATGGATAATTTAAATTGTACAATGTTTCATCATTGATAGAACCAAAATTTAGAGAGAAATACCATGAGTCATCCACCTCCGGCAAAGCCATAGTTTGAATGAAATGGAGGATTTTTATCTGCGAATGTTATGAGGTGAATTTGGCGGTTTTAGTGAGTTCCGGTATTGGACTATTCTCATACAAATTTCTATTTGTATTTTCGAGTGTAACTGTCTAACCAGTTACCTGCGCAAATAGTCCGCTAGGGACGCGAACAAAGCATACCCAGGACCGGGTGCATTAAATTGTGAAGATTCTTGATTGATCGACCGACGTTTTGTACCCCATTCTCCCGGCCAGGCTGAGGGCACCATCCGCAGAAAGCAAGAGCGTTCCGGATGAGGCATCAGTGCTGTGACGTTCCCTTTTGGATTGCATATTCCCGCGATGTTTGAGTATGATCCGTTTGGATTGACAGGGAAATTTGAATCGGTGTTTCCATTTACGTCACAATAGCGCCACAGAATAAGAGTTTGTTCTTCTAACGTATTTAAAACGGATTCATCCGAACTGATGAAGCGGCCTTCTCCATGCGAAACAACCATTGGCAGGATTTGTTCTTTTTGCAGAGATTGGGTAAACGGTGTGCGTTCTGACTGTCCGTCAAATCGGATATTGACCCAACTACAATGATGGCCGCTGCGAACGACATGGCCTTCGCGTTTCATATAATTGTGTGCCAGAGCCATTTGTACTTTTCCCGGCTCCAAACCAGGGAGAAGCCCTGCTTCCAACAATACTTGCGCGCCATTGCAGATTCCAAGCACGGGTTTGCCGCTATCGGCTTCGTTCGCGAGTTGCTCCAGCAGCGGCTCTTTGGCGGCGATGACACCGGCGCGGATGCGGTCTTCGTAAGAAAATCCGCCGGGAACAAGATAGGCATCATACTCATGCAATTCCTGTGCGGGGCGGTTCCAGCGGAAGGTTTCCGCATGTAAGCCGGCAAAACGGAGCGCGCGCAGGGCTTCGTTTTCGCTGTTCGATCCGGGGAATTGCAAAACCGCTACCGTTGGCGTTGGGTTGTTATTCATCATTCTTCGTTTCCTGCTTCATTCATCCACCTTCCCACCTGTTCGATGCGGTGCGCGAATGTGTGGTGATTTTGAATGGATTGACGCGTACGGTCAATCCATTCGCGGCGCTTCTTTTCGTCCGGTTGATATTCTTTGATCCGGTCCAGCATTTCATCTTTGGATTGAAACGATGGCGACCATTCAAATTCATCCAATTTAAACCGGTTTGAAGAATCCCATTTCTTCCAATCCATACCGGATTGTACTTGATGAGAAGAAAGCATGAATCCTCCGGCAGCGGGCATTAAGAAATCGCGCTGCACGGGGGCGGAGATTCCCTGCATGCTTCTTAGATTGATGTTGATTTCAGCCGATCGAATGGCGTTAGGATATTCCCGCAGAGGATCAAGAGTGCCTTTAAAGCAAGAGGCTAGCGGTGTTCCTTCGATTTCGATCTTCCAGGCCTCGTTGCCGTATAGATTTAGACTTTGATCCGCTAACACAGATAAATAATTCAACCGGTGTTTGCGATTGACTTCGGTATACAAATAGTAGGCTAACTGTCCCGACCATTGTACTTTTGCGGTGCCGCCCAATAAGTGCGTATCAAGCAAGGATTGGAACGTGTTTTCTGGATTTGCCAATTTTAAATTGATGATTTCATCGAGATATGCTTCTACTTGTTTTCCCATTTGTTCACGCGCTTGGGCCATGCGGAACGTGGCGCCGACATAGAGGAGAGGGACTTCGTATTCAGGCTTTATTCGCGCATGGATGTCACATGGTGCGGCGACAGGTACAAAATGTATTTGCGAAGCACCGCGATGCCGCGCTCCAATCGCAAACGAGGGATCGGCAATCCATACGATATCGTTCACTGCATACGGTTCGTCTCCCATCATGAAGGGGTCGTCAAATACCCATATAAAGTGATGGCACGGAGGGGGCCGCATTTGAATGTTTTGAAAAAAGAGAGTGGAGGGATGATTGGCGAGCAGGATGGCGTCCGGCTCAAAATCCACAATACTCTGTTTGAGTTTTTGATCGGCGAAGGGATCGTTGGGATCCAGCGGATGCAAATGAACCAGCTTGCCGTTGCGGCGCAGACCTTCCGCGGCTCCCAGCATCAACTGACGGGCACCGTACGAACGGGGGTCATCAAACAGCCACCACTTTTTTTGTGAATTCCAGTGCATGCGTTACCCGGTTTATTAAGAGATGTCTAAGCATAGCACTACATGTGTAAGTTCCAAACTTTGTGAATCCTGTTTTTTAAGAATTCCAGATCAACCTCCATCTTTAAAGCGGTGTGTCCGTTTCGTTCTATGATTTCCGTATCACCTTCTTGCAGGATATTGAAGCAGCCTTCCGAAGGATTTGCATAGCGGAAGGTCGATTGGATGCGTATCTAGCACTATTTTCCGTCTTCTCTGTTGTAATAGAATCGGTTGGTTTCCCGCATCAGTACTCTGGAGAGGAACAGAAGGCCGATGAGGTTGGGGACTGCCATAAGGCCGTTGAAGACATCCGCCACGCTCCAGACTAAATCTAACTTCACCACCGCCCCTGTGAATACGAACAGGCAGAACACGATCCGGTATGGAACAGCGATGATGGAACCAAACAAATAGCCCAGCGATTTTTCGCCGTAATAGCTCCAACCCAGGATGGTTGAGTACGCGAAGAACATCAGTGTGATGGCAACAATCATGCCGCCTGCTTCTCCTAAAACACCTTCGGAGAAAGCAAGCGAGGTCATCGAAGCTGCTTCTTCGCTGGTGCGTTCCGACCAAACGCCAGAGAGGATGATGACGAATCCGGTGAACGAGCAGACGATTAGGGTATCGATGAAGGTTTGTGTCATCGATACCAACCCCTGCCGCACGGGGTTTTTGGTCTTCGCTGCCGCCGCCGCAATAGGAGAACTACCCAACCCGCTTTCGTTGGAGAACACGCCGCGTGCCACCCCCCAGCGGATGGTTTCCAGAACCATTGCTCCGGCAAATCCACCGCTGGCCGCGGTCGGGGTGAAGGCATGCGTAAACACCAACTGAATTACCCCCGGGATTTCTGTAATGTTTGTTAATAGGATTATGGACGCGCCCACCATGTAGACCACAATCATTACCGGAACCAAGAACTGCGTGACACGGGAGATTGATTTGATTCCGCCCAGAATGACGCAGGCGGTTGCGACCGCCATGATGATTCCGGTCGCCAGTTTCGGGACACCGAATTCCGAATTCACTACATCGGCCACGGAGTTGGATTGTACCATATTTCCGATACCAAACGCAGCCACAGCGGCGAAGATCGAGAACAGCGCACCCAGCCATTTCCAGCCGAGTCCGTTGGAAATGTAATACATCGGGCCGCCGCTCATTTCGCCGTATTCGTTGGTCTCGCGGTACTTCACGGCAAGTACCGCTTCGGCGTATTTGGTGGCCATGCCGAAGAGTCCGGTTATCCACATCCAAAAGAGGGCACCCGGTCCTCCGAGGGCGATTGCGGTGGCCACTCCGGCGATGTTTCCCGTCCCGACGGTCGCTGCCAGCGCGGTCATGAGAGCTTGAAAGTGAGAGATATCGCCTTCGACGGAATCTTTTTCCTTGCGTTCCCAAAAGGCGAGTTTTAACGAATAGACCAATCCGCGGAACTGAATCCCTTTCAGCGCGATGGTTAGATAGATGCCGGTGCCAACCAGAAGGATAAGCATCGGCGCACCCCACACATAGCCACCTATGGTATCAAAAAAGTTGATGATGGATTCCTGCATAACACCCTCGCCGCATCGTATAAATTCACGTTGAGTGAAAGGATTATGTTATGCGGATTTTAAATAGGATGATAGGGTGGGTTACAACAAAGAAGCATGTCATCTCTCTCCGTAAAAAAATGGAGTAGGTTCAATGGCATTGAGGAAAATACCATTGGAGACAATACCATTGATTGAAAGATACTTATACCGATGTTATTTAGGATTATCAGGGAAGAACGGCGCGAAGTCTTTCTTTCGCTGAGGCGTATCGCCGCGCTAAATTAACTATCCTAATTGCATGTGGAATGTAAGCGTGCTTCTGGCTCGGCAGGAGCCTCGCCCTCCAAAATATGCTCTGTCATTTTGGGCTTGGGTATTTTCCCCAAATGCTCTAAACATGTCTTTTTCAATAATCAGCCAACAAACTCTAAAAACATAAACCATTTTCCTTTGCGTCATATCATTCATTCAAACAAATCCGCGGTCTCTTCATTCACCAACGGACGTCTGCCATACCAATATAAAAACAAGGCCAATACCACCATTCCTGCCGGCAGTATAATCCATGTTGACACAGTTTTAAGAGGAACCATCAACAAGCATACAGAAGACACAAACGCGACGGTCAAGGCATAGGGCAACTGCGTATTCACATGCGCCGTCACCTCGCACCCGCTGGCTCCCGATGAAAGGATTGTGGTATCCGAGAGTGGAGAGCAATGGTCGCCAAAGATCGCGCCGCCCAATACACTGCCTACCGTGCCGTACATAATAGCGGGATCATCCATCCCCATCGCGACAACAACCGGCACAGCGACCGGCATGAGGATCGACATGGTGCCGTAGCTGGTTCCGGTCGCGAAACTGATTCCCGCCGCGCATAAAAACGTCAGCAAGGGGAGAAAGTGCGGATCAAACCCGGCATGAAACAGTGTGGCTACATACTCTCCGGTTTCCAGATGTCCGCACACATCCCCGATGCTCCACGCCAGGATGAGGATCACATCGATGATCAGCATGGTTCGGCAACCCTTCAACCAATTCACAATCACGGAGGCAGAGGACTCTTTAATCAGAAGCGTATGGATAATAAACGATACAATACTCGCTGTGATGGCGGCCACCAACAACGCCATAAAAGCATCCGCGTTTGAAAGTGTGTCAATCATCATATACAGGATAGAAGCGGTGCGGATGTCCGCGCCACTCATTATTCCACTCAAAAACATGTACGAAATCGACACCACGATTAACACCGCAAGCGGAACCAGGATCAGCCATTCCACCGGACGAAACGGCGGTTTTTCTTCCTCTTCCGATTCCTCTTTCGCCTTTTTTCCCGTTTCCGGAATCGAAACCGGATCGGATATTACCCGCTGTTCCGCGCGCAGCATTGCGCCGTAATCCTTCTGCATCCAACAAACCATCAAGCAGAAAAAGATGGCCAGCAGTGGATAAAAGCGGTAGGGAATTGAAGTCAGAAACAAACCGTACCCGGTATACGTATCCACATTGGATGCTTCTAACGCGTCACCGATTACGGAAATCTCAAAACCGATCCAAGTCGAAACCAAAGCAAGCGAAGCGATCGGCGCGGAAGTGGTATCGACAATAAACGCCAGTTTTTCACGGGAAATATAAAACCGGTCTGCCACTTTGCGGTAGGTGTTCCCGATGATAAGCGAATTGGCATAATCATCGATGAAAAATAAGAGCCCGCTAAACCAGATGACTACACAGGTGCGGGCACGGTTGTGCAAAAAGGTACCGATATGATTCAGCAGCCGCATAGACGAAGGACTGTAGTTTAAAATGCCCACCACACCGCCGATAATCGTGGTAAAACACAAATTCACGATGTTATCACGGTCTTGCACGGTCGAACCCATAATATCAACAAACGTCGTCTGAGCGATAGCCATTGGATTCAAACCGGAAAGCAGGGCCGCGCCGACAACCACACCAATAAATAACGCAACGATGGCCTGCCTGAAAAGAATACAAATAACGATTGCAGTAACCGGCGGGAGTAGCGAATAGATCGAGCCTTCCATAAACCAAATTCTCCAAAGCCGAAAATACAGCCAATTCAAACTAGATGATTATATTACTACTATGCCTCTGAACAATCAAAACCGCAATCATTAACAACCAATATTTAAAGAAGCCCGTGCCGAAGTTTACTCGTACTATTTGCATTTGTATATCTATGATAAAATTCAAAATAGAAACACACTAAAGGATATGACTCGTATTCAATTTGGAGAAATACGATGACAGAAATCACGATACATTTACAAACCGAGAAGACAACCATTCATCCGGAATTTCTTCACAATTTAAAAGAACTGACCAATGAATATGGGCTTCAAATAAAAAAGTCTTTGGATTATTCTGAAGAGAAACCCCTTAACCATGAACAACAACAACAGTTGTTAGACACGTTTATTCAAGAAGCCGACAAATTGGCTGAAGGCATGCCGACTCAGACCGTTGCCAGTACGGATATAATCCGTGAAGACCGAAATCAATAACCATTGTGAAACAGCATTATATTGTCTAATAACATTCCAAATTAAAAAAACGATCCGTAGGATAATCAATGACACCAGTAACCGGCATCTATGCAGCGCCTTTCACCCCCTTTAATGAAGACTATTCCATCGATTGGGATAAAATCGAAGCGATGGCCGAACGCTATAAACAGGATCAACTCGCGGGCGTGTTTATCAACGGCACCACCGGCGAATTCGCCTCCCTTACCATCCAAGAACGCAAGCAGTTGATGGAGAAATGGAAAGAGGCCATCGGCGATTCGCTGCAAATCATTGTGCATGTGGGATGCAACTCGTTTTTGGATTGCAAAGACATAACCGAACACGCAAGCGGTTTGGGCGTGGACGGATTTGCCGCCTTGCCGCCTTACTATTTTAAATCCACCAAGTTGGAAGAACTCATCCGCACGACACAGATCATCGCGTCTCACGGCCCGGATTTACCCTTTTATTACTATCACATCCCTTCATTTACCGGCGTTTCATTTTCGATGACCGATTATCTGCAAACCGCGTCCAAACAAATCCCCAATTTGGCCGGCGTAAAGTACAGCCACCCCTATCTGCTGGATGTCCACGGTTGTTTATTGGCAGGAAACGGAGATTTTACCGTCTTTTTCGGTGTGGATGAAATGCTGTTGGGCGCGGCCGCAATGGGAGTGAAAGCCGCGGTAGGCAGCACCTACAACTTCGCCGCACCGGTCTATCACAAAATGCTGCACGCACAAAAAGAAGGTCACTTCGATGAAGCCTTGTCTCAGCAAACCAAAATTACCCGCATGATGCAAATCATTCAGCAATACGGCGGCTTCCCCGCCTTAAAATCGCTTATGGAACTTTCCGGCATTGACTGCGGCCCCCTGCGTCCGCCTTCCCTCTCATTAACACAAGACCAAAAAAATTCGCTGCGCACGGATTTAGAGCGGATCGGATTCTTCGAATTCCGCTAATGGATTTACGAACCGAACATTCGCATTCCGGTCTGACAAGTTAGAATGAATGGATCCGATTCACGATTGGGAATGTATGAGTCATCCGGTCAAACAACTGCACATCCCCGCCCTGCTCTCTCTCGCGACTGCGATGTTGTTATGGAGCACGGTTCCCCTCTTTCTGCGTTCTTTTATTCATGAAATCGACGCCTGGACGGCAAACGGAACGCGCTACCCGTTCTCTGCCCTATTGTGGATCGTTCCATTTCTGATGCTGTACCGCAAAGGCAAAGTTGATTTGCGGGTGTTTAAGTTGGCCATTATCCCGGTGATCATCAATGTCTTCGCGCAAACCTTTTTAGCATTGGCCCCCTATTACCTCGAACCGGGAATGATGATGTTTTTGGGACGGATATCGATTGTGTTCGCGTTGGCTGGATCGTTCATCGTCTTTGTGGATGAGCGGGTGCTAGCCACTCGATTCTTATTCTGGGTAGGGCTCGTTCTCTGCTTAGCCGGATTCATTAGTCTCTGTTGGTTTAAAAGCGATTGGCGGATATCATTCAGCACGTTGGGCATTCTCATTATTACAGCACACGCGGTTTTCATTGCGGCATATAGCATATCCATCCGCTATTTTATGAGCGGCATTGATCCCTGGGTCTCGTTTCCGGTGATCTGCTTTTACACTTCAGCCATTTTGTTTGTGATCATGTTCATGGTGGGCGAACCGGCACGGGTGTTTGAGATGACTCCAGACCGCTTGGGTGTCTTAGCGGTATCATCCATTATTGGTATCGCGTTGGGGCATGTGTTTTACTACTACGCGCTGAAACATATCGGTGTAGCAATCTGCAGCGGCTTCGCGTTGATTACACCGTTTCTGACAACAACAGGATCGTATTGGATCTTCGGCGAACGCCTAAACACCTATCAATGGCTCTCCGGAATCGTCCTCTTAATCGGCGCGGGCTTCCTCCTACGGGAACAGCAGCATATCGGATCACATCAACCCGCGGTCACAGCATCCTCCACCCCCGAGTTGGAGGAAATTACATCGTGGGAAAGAGAAAATTGAAGTTATTTTGATTCTACTTTTTCAAGCCCTGGTCTAGAAACCAGTCGATTTTTATATTTCTCTTGCGTTTCATTTATTCGTTGAAAAATCTTATCCCAATTATGATCACAGTCATTTTCAATTTTTATGCGTGCTTTTCTCACTTCATCAACTATTGGATCTACCCACATGTTTTAAACCTCCATTAACTCTTCAGGTGTACACAATACTGGTGTTTTTAAATTCATTTGATCATTGATTCTAGTCAATTCCGTTTGGATTCGGCCGCTTACAATATGCGTACAGTTCCAACTTAAAAGGTAATCCATTTCATGCCAAACCGCACTAGCAAGATGTGACGCATCTAATTTTGCTTTCAATGGCAATTGGAACTCTTCAAAATACTTTATCGATAAAGATTGTATTTCAACATTATTTTCAAGCAATTGGATATTTTCAATGAATTCTAATCGTTTCTGAGAGGCTTTCTCATCTCCTTCGGCAATTTCTTCCACAACATACGGTGAGATAAAACAGTCTACATTTGCGCTCATTTTATCCCACCAATCGTGCGTCAGCGATTGATGAGCCGCAACAATTAAATCTTTACTCGGTCTTGCAGTGATATAACTTATGATCGTGGTTTCAAGATAAACCGATACCATCACTCCCCCGTCACATTTTCCAAAATATACAACCCCGATTTGCCTGCCGCGATGATATCTTTGTCGCCGTCGAGGTCATAATCCGCTACGCCCAAATCCGCGCCAATACCGATGGTTTCGTTGTAGGTTATTATGTGCTTGGTGAACTGCGGATCGGGTCCTTTGGTGACTTTATACCAAAAGATGCACTGCGGTTCATTCGCTCCGGGATCGGTGCCGTTGTGGCCGCGGTAGCGCTTGCCGGTGATGATATCGTTGGTGCCGTCGCCGTCCAAATCTTCCGACAACACGCAATGCAGCTGCGAATAGGTATCGTCAATCAAATGGGTAATCCACGCCTGCCGTCCGGCGCTGTCGCGGGTTTGCTCAAACCAATACAGCCCAAAATCATGACCATAGCCCCATATAATATCGGGCAATCCGTCTTCATTTAAATCATCCACCTGCATGGGTATCCCCGCGTGAGGGGCTTCATAGTTCCCATGCCATACCCAGGGCTGCTCCACCGGATTCAATGGACTCTCATACCAGCCATGCCCGGTCAAAATATCCACCCGGCCGTCCGCGTTTACATCGCCAACCCCCATGCCGTGTCCACGTCCTTGCAAGCCAATCCGTTCTTCAACAAAACCAGTCCCGCTTATATCCGTCCCCACAAACCGCAGATACTTAACCGGAACATTTTCGTAATAGCGGTTCATCAGCAAATCGGTGCGGCCGTCGCGGTCTATATCGCAAGGCAAAAGTGTTTCCGTGCCGGGGAAATTATCACTGACGACATGCGTTTTCCACATCACATCGTTCGAGAAGTCTCCCGGGTTTTCATACCAAATCAGTTCCGGCACAAACCACCCGCCGGAAATGATATCCATCCAGCCGTCTTGGTTGATGTCCATCGCGATTTCACCATACTTGTTGGCGAACTCACCGCTGAGACGCACATTGCGGTACTGGTGCGGTGTCCAATCCGGCGCTTCGTACCAAAAATCGCCGCTGGTGATATCGGGCAAGCCGTCGCGGTTGATATCCACCACTTCAGAGCCTTCGTTTAATGAACGATTGATTTGATGCGCTTTAAACTGCAATGGTGACACCGCGGCTTGGTATTGCGGTTTGAGGTCTTTGATTTTGATATTGCGGAAGCGTACGATCTGATCCGCGAATTTCTCACCGCCATGCACTTGCAGGCCGATGCGGCCTTTCATCGAGCCTTCAACACGCGCATCGACAACTTTTTGGCGGTTGACATACACCATAATATGATCGCCAACGGCGACGATGGCCAGCTTGTGCCAGTCAGTCGTCTTATGCAAGTTTTGGCCGGCGGATACATGCTTGAAAATACTGCCGGTCGGGAACTGTTCATCCACATCGCTGATTTGTATCTCAAAACCGTGCTGTGAAGGCCTGCCTTCTACTCCGTTGGGCATTCGGATACCGATACCGCTGTTACAGTTTTCCGTCATACGAAACTCAAGTTCCAGCGAGAAGTCATCCCATTCGCTTTCGGTAAACAGCCACGAATCTTCGCCCACATCCGGGTCTTGCCGCCCGATGATCTGATTGTTCTCCGCCCGCCAAATGCCTTCCCACTGCATTTCCCAACCTTTCAGGTTGTAACCGTTAAACAGCGGAAGATAGCCCGCCTCATCCGGGAAAATATACACTTCTTGAGTAACACCTATTGGAGGAAATACTCCAGTCATCGTGAATATCGCGGCGGCCAAACTCAGTTGAAAAAAGCGTTTCATCATCCACCTCTACTATAATAATAAATGGCTATTCTATGGATTCCGACTGAATCA
>CAYVAZ010000148.1:0-12249 GCA_964449065.1 uncultured bacterium | reverse complement strand
GTCCCTCTCCCGGTGGGCGAGGGCGATAGTTTCAGCGAAAAATTAGAAAAACGGGTATATCATAATGTAGTGCGTAACATGAGTTAAAATCTAACAAAAATAAAGACAAAAGATCACCCTATGCGTTATAATTGTATAGACGGATTGAGAGCGTTTTGTTATGGACCTGAACCTTCTTCTTGCATGGATTTGGATCGGCACCGGCCTGCTGGTGGGTGCCGTCATCGGTCTATGGTTTCATGACGACGATTGGTTGGGCGGGTACAACTCTTGGCGCAGGCGAATGCTGCGTTTGGGGCATATCTCTTTCTTCGGTACCGCGATTATTAACCTGATGTTTTGGTTCACCGCCCGTGAACTTTTTCCCGATGCACTCTTTCCACTCACCTCAACAATGCTTTATGCCGGTGCAATTGCCATGCCCGCTGTTTGCTTTCTATCGGCATGGAAAAAGCCGTTTCGTCATTTGTTTTTTATTCCTGTATTGTGCTTAATCATCGGTGTATTTCATTTTATTCTTACTGGACTGCTATCATGAAAATCGGACTGATCGCCATGAGCGGGATTCGCGCCTGCGACCCCGAACTTCTACGGCTTGGCTTAACCCTGCCCGGCTTTGTCGAACGCAGCCAAGTCATCGCGTCCCTGCCCAGCCTGGGCCTGTTAACCCTGGCGGGGATGACCCCCAAAGAACACGAATGCGAATATCACGAGATCGACGATATCCGCAAGGTAAAACAACTTCCCAACGGGTTTGATCTGGTGGCTATTTCCAGCTTTAGCGCCCAGATTAATGAAGCCTATCAGGCCGCCAGCGAATACCGCAAACAAGGCATTCCTGTGGTGATGGGCGGACTGCACGTCAGTTCGATGCCCCAAGAGGCGGCTTTATACTGTGATGCCGTTATTACCGGCGAGGGGGAAACCGTCTGGCATGAAGTATTGCACGACGCCGGCAATGGCGGCCTGAAACCGCTGTACAGTGACAACGGCGAACGCTTCGATTTGGCCAACGCCCCCATCCCTGCTTATGAAATGCTGGACATCGAAAAATACAACCGCCTTACGGTACAAACCAGCCGCGGCTGCCCGCATCTCTGCGACTTCTGCGCCAGCTCGGTTCTGCTTACATCCCACTACCAACAAAAACCAGTGCAAAAGGTACTGGAAGAAATTGACAAGATTTTAGAACGATGGAAACGCCCCTTTATCGAGTTCGCCGATGACAACTCCATTATCAACAAACACTATTGGAAGGAGCTGCTGCCCGAAATCAAAAAGCGCGGCATACGCTGGTTTACCGAAACCGATATCTCGCTTTACAGAGATGCCGAGCTGCTGGAAATGATGCGCGAAAGCGGCTGTGTTGAAGTGCTGCTGGGGCTGGAAAGCCCCGATCAAAAATCGCTTCGCGGCATGGAACTCAAAGCCGATTGGAAACGCAAACGCTGGGAAGAATACCCCGACGCCATCCGCGAAGTGCAGTCACACGGCATCCGCGTGAACGCCTGTTTCATCTTCGGGCTGGATGAACACGACAAAACCATCTTTGATGAAGTGTACGAATTCGTCCATGAAACCAAGCCGTTTGATGTCCAAATCACCATCCTGACTCCTTTTCCTGGAACACCATTATACAAGCGATTGGAGCGTGAAAACCGTCTGCTGCACCCCAACCAATGGGACCGGTGTACGCTGTTTGATGTGAACTACATACCGAAAAAAATGACAGCGGAACAATTAAAAATTGGGTTTCGCAACTTGGGTGTGAAATTATATGATGAAAAACACACCGCGGCGCGCCGTGAACATTTTAAAAAGAACTGTTTGCGCCCCGCGCGGAAAAACTAGGGAGAACAATCATGCGCAAGCATCTATGGATTCGTATTCTATTTGCCGCAATGGTGGTGTATGACGGCATCTTGGGGTTGTTATTTTTAAGTATGCCGGAATCCATATTTCATTCGTTCCATGTCCCGCCGCCCAATCACATGGGATATGTGCAGTTCCCCGCTTGTTTGCTGATCATCTATGCTTGGATGTTTTTCAATATCGCCCGCGATCCGGCGGCGAACCGTAAACTCATTCCTTACGGCATCGGATTAAAGGTATCCTACTCAGGCGTGGTTTTCGCTTATTGGTTCACCGCCGGCATTCCCTGGATGTGGCAGCCCTTCGCGCTGATAGACGCATTGACAGCGGTGCTGTTTGTGATGGCATATATAGCGTTAGGAAAAGAAACAAAGAATCCTCAAACACCAGGTTCACCAGAATGAAATTTTCAAAACGAACACTTGAATTATTTGCCGTTGTGATTGTGCTGGTTTGCATAGCGGTATGGAGCATCCCCCGCTTTCTTCGATCCCAGAGAAGCATGGCAGATCAATACATCCAAAACGATTTAGATGAGGTATTCAAAGCCCTTCGCCAATATCATGCCGATCACAACGGGCACCTGCCGCCGGAATTGGTCGATCAACAAGTAGCCGCATGGGTAACGCAACATGAAGGGTTCACTCTCCGGGACAGCAATCGTAAAAATGTAAATGAAGTCATGGAAATCATGAATCAATATGGATATGCGGATCAAAATTTGGATTATCTTGGCGACTCATATCAAATCGATTGCAATATTTTCTTTTTGCGTGAATATCCTTCAAAAAAAATTGAAAACTTTTCCATTCTCGTACCCTGGAAATATGACGAACATTACTCAAAAGGGCTTTACAATAAGCAAGTAATGGGATTAATTTATATAACAGATGGAACATTTGATAACAGATCACTGTATCCAGCATTCTATTACCATCCCTCAAACGGAATACAAAGCAATGGGGTGATCTATCAAGATTTAATTGGAGCTAGATCAACGGAACAGAACTAATACCTTTTAATTTTAAAATGTGTGGTAAGCGCGGCATATGCCCAGCGAAAGAATGGTGTTTTCCACATGCAACAATCTGAATTGCGTTGGTATTATTCGTTTTATTCGCGTTCATTCGCGGTTGTAAAAAATCATCGAAACCGCTCAATCAACTCCCGGTACCACGCCTCCAACTTGCGCATTTCATTCTCACGGTTGCCGCGTTCTTCAACAATTTGACGGTTAGTAGTGCCCCACTCTTTGATATCCTTCTGATGGTTCCGCATCCAAATCATGGCTTCCGCAAGCGCATCCACGTTTCCGGGCTCCACCAGCCAGCCGTTCTTCTGATGCTCAATCCACTCATGATTCGCCTCTAAATCCGAGACGATTACCGGCAATCCCGCGGCAAAGGCTTCCAGCAGAGATAACGCGGTGCTGTCGGTTTTGGGTACGGAAATATACGCATCCGCCGACCGCAGCGCGTCGATCATCTCTTGATGCTCGGTCCATCCGGTAAACCAAATGCGCTCGCGCACGCTCAATCTATCCGCCATTGCTTTTAACTCTTCGGATTGAATATCGTCACCGACAATGATGAGTTTGGTATTCGGCATTCGCGGCAATGCCCGCGCAAACGCTTGGATGATCTTATCGATGTTATACAACTCACGCAGCCGCCGGTTGCTGATAAACACGAATTCTGCGCTCTCGCGCGCTTTGGTTTGCACTTCGCTGGAAATAGGAGTATCAAACTGCTTGAGATCCACCCCCCATTGATGCAGCCGCACTTCACGGTCACTGTCAATGAGACACCGGGTTTCTTCACACAGCGCTTTGGCATCGGCAGTGATCAAATCCGCCTTTAATAGCGAGAAGCGGATCAAAAACTTGAACAACGAACTCATCTGGGGATACACATTCACATCCGTGCCCCAAGCCGTCATCACCAGCGGGTGAAATCCGCACAACGCCCCCCAATAGCCATACCCCGTCAGGTTGTGCGCGTGAACAATATCCGGCTTCCACCGCCGGATTTCTCTCCAGCAGTTGAATGACGCATACAGATGCCGCATATACTTAAAGCCGTGACGGGGGGCGACCTGCTTGACCTCACAGTTTTTGACGGGATCAGGCGTGTCGGTCAAAAAAAATACTTCATGCCCCGCCAAGACAAACCAGTCGATCATAAATTGGTTGTGGATGGATTCCCCATCCCCGATATAACAGATTCTCATATCAATTGATAATGGATAATGGTTAATGGATAATAGATCATTATTTACTATCAATTGTCAATTGTCAATTTTCAAAGGGGAAATGAACCATTGTCGAATCGCGTATTACTTTGCCGGGTGGACGGAAACTTCGGCGGTGCCGAACGGCATTTGCTGACGTTGGCATCAAAATACGATGCGCAGCGGTACGTTCCCGTCATAGCACCTATTGCCAACCACGGAGAACTGGAAAAACAATCCATCGAACACGGCTATCATACCGAATTCATTCCCATGAATAGCCGTACGGAGATCCTGCAAGCCGGCCGGGCAATCGTGAAAGCCGTACGCAAACACGGCATCAAACTCATCCACACCTTCGGCATCCGCTCCAACACCCTGGCATGGCTGGTGCACAATAAACTCAATATCCCCTGGGTCATCACGCTGCCCAACATCAACACCACGGATTACACCAATCCCATCCAAGCGCGGGTCTCGCATGGTTGGAACAACTTTCTGCTGCGCCGCGCCGATGCGGTACACGTCATTTCGCCGCAATTGCATGACTACATCAGCCGCATCCCCCTGCCGCCCAAGAACATCTACACCATCATCAACGGGGTGGATATTCCAAACAACTTGGAAACACGGGACAAAAATTGGATTCGAACGCAATACAAGCTGCCGTCCGATAGCGTCATCATCGGCACCACCGGCCGGTTGGAAGAAGTGAAAGCCTATGACCTTTTGATCCAGGCATTTCAACGCGTCCATGAAAAAATTCCCAAAGCGTGTTTGGTATTGGTTGGAGACGGAAGCCAAAGAAAACAATTGGAACAACAGGCCAATTCTGTAGGATTAAATGAGCGTATCATCTTCGCGGGTCAAACCTATGAGGTTTGGAAGTACTTGGCGGGTATGGATTTGTATGTATGCTCCTCCCGCTCGGAAGGGGTGCCGTACTCCATTCTCGAAGCCATGGCGGCAGGGTTACCTATTGTTGCAACCGGTGTGGGCGGCATTCCCAGCATCATCAACCATGAGGGGGAAGGCATCCTCATCCCCCCCAACCGAGTTGATGAACTCAGCAATGCTGTTATACATCTACTAACAACGCCGGATCAAGCCGCGCATCTCGGCCGCAATGCAAAGCAACGTGTGAACAGCGAGTTCACCTCGCGGCACATGGCCAACCAAGTCATGGATATGTACGACGAAACCCTCAAACGGAAAGCAACATGAATGACATAGCCAAAACCAAACTTGCCAATACCAACGAAGCCGGGGGCGTCTCCGTCATCATCCCCGTCTATAATGGAAGCAAAACCTTGCGGGATACCCTCAACAGCGTTTTCAATATGGATTACCCCGCTTACGAAATCATTGTGGTGGATGACGCCTCCACCGATAACACCTGTGAAATCGCCGAGGAATTCGGCGCGCGCATCGCCAAACTCGAACAAAACAGCGGCCCGGCAGCCGCCCGCAACCACGGCGCTTTACACGCGAAATATGACACGCTCCTTTTTACCGACAGCGATGTGTGGGTGCAAAAACGTCTGCTGCACCGCTTGATGCGAACCTTTCAGCGCACCCAAGCCGATGCCGTGCAGGGCACCTTTTCGGATGTGTGCCCCCATCCCAACTTCTTCTCGCAATACAAAAACTTCTACAACCGCTTCGTCCTGAACCAATTGCCTGAATGGATTGATACCACTTTTACATCCATAACAGCAGTAAAGAAAAACGCCTTTCATCAATGCGGCGGCTTTGATGAACAAATCAAAACCGCGTCGGTCGAAGACCGCACCCTCGGCAAAAACCTAACCGAACACGGTTTCAAGATCTATTTCGACCCATCGCTGGAAGTGATCCATAACAAAAAGTTAACCGGTTGGGGATTTCTCCGCAATCAATTCTTACGTTCACGCGATCTGGCCAAACTCATGCTGCGCAACCGTGAAGCCCCCCCACAAACCAATGCCCCCAAACCCAATGAAGAAAACTTCGGCACCAACTCGCAATCCACCATGGCAAGGATACCCATTGTGTATTTAATTCTAATCCTATTTCCCTGCCTCTATATTGAACCCAATCTGTGGATTGTATTGGTCTTCCTATTCGGGTTCTTCCTGTACTTCATCACCCCGTTTACAATCTTCCTCATCAAAAAGCGCGGCCTTACATTCGCCGCCAACGGAATCCCGGTGAACATCATCGACGCCTTCATCAGCGGCTTGGGGGTGATATGGGGGGTGGGTGAGTATAAGTTGTTGGGACGAAGATATTAAAATTCTTTCATCATTGCATGAATGGTGTATAATAGCAATTATAATAATACCTCAATGGAAGAGATAAAATGGCAAAAAGAAATCAATATCATGTCATTCCTCACAAAAATGGGTGGGCAGTTAAAGTTGAAGGGCACAAGAGAAATTCATCTGTTCATCCAACACAAAAAGAGGCGATATCCGATGGGCAGAAGCATGCTCACTCAAGTGAAGGCAGCCTTGTTATTCATGGCAAAGACGGGAAAGTACGGGCAACGAAACAGTATGGCCGTTCATCAACAAACGCCAAAATGATTCGAAAAGTACTTTCTGCTGGATTAGTAGATTCAAAGAGAAAAAAAGAAATCAGAAACGCGGTTAGAACTGCCATGCGTGAAATGAACGGATCATCCGCAAATAAATAATTAATTTCCTATTACAATTCAAGTCAAATCATCAAGGTACAATAAATATGCCTGTGGAAGAAACAGAATTCCTTGAAAATGTATTCATAAATTGCCCATTTGATTCTCATTTTTCACCACTATTCCATGCCACGGTATTTACTGTATACGATGTTGGATTCACTCCGCGATGTGCGCTTGAAACCAGTAATGCCGGTCAAAACAGACTGAGTAAGATTTTGGAGATTATCTCTGAGTGCAAATACAGCATTCATGATCTGTCCCGCACAGAATTGGATCCCATTTTCCATCTTCCACGATTTAACATGCCCTTTGAATTAGGGTTGGATTTAGGATGCAGGCATTATGGCAAAGAACATCACAATCAAAAAATCAGCCTAATATTGGATATAGAGCGTTACCGCTATCAAAAATTTATATCGGATATTTCCGGACATGATATCTATTCGCATGAAGGAAAAGAAGAAAAATTAATTGAGATTGTTCGTAATTGGTTGATCCAAGCCATTGATCTGAACAAAGTCAAAGTGCCGGGCGGCAGAATGATCTGCAAACGATATCAACGATTTTTGAAAAATCTTCCAATTATTTGCCGAGAACTCAACTTAGATGACCACAATTTGCCGTATACCGATTTTACAGCAGTTATTGAAGCATGGGTTGATGAAAATCCCTTCTAAACATGCACTCTTAATTCAAAGGATTCAAATATGAAACGCCGTGACTTTATCAAAACTATAAGCGCGGGTGGAGCGGTTGCAACTCTATCCACATCTTCATCCCGTTCATTTTCTCAGCAAAGCAGGAAAAAGAAACCCAACATTATCTTCATCATGGCGGATGATCTCGGCTATGGGGATGTGGGATGCTATGGCCAAACACGCGTACAAACCCCGAACATTGACCGTCTCGCCGCGGGCGGTCTGCGCTTTACTCAGGCTTACGCGGGCGCCCCGGTTTGCACGCCTTCAAGAAGCGTTCTCATGACCGGTCTGCACAACGGCCATACTCCCGCGCGCGATAACATTCCCCACTACCACACTTATCTCGAAGAGAATGACGTCACCATTGCCGAAGTTCTTAAACAAGCCGGGTACACCTGCGGCGGAGTCGGCAAATGGTCTCTTGGCGATGCAGGGACCGTGGGCCGGGCAACCAATCAGGGCTTTGATACCTGGTTCGGCTATCTCAACCAAGACCACGCCCACTACTATTACACCGAATATCTGGACGACGATGAAGGCCGGCTCGATCTATCCGGGAACACAAAAACCCATGAACACTACAGCCACGATCTCATGACGGAACGTGCGTTGAAGTTTATAAACCAAAACCAAGACAACCCGTTCTTTTTGTACGCGGCCTATACCATCCCGCATTTTTCTTCCAAAGACGAAGATCCGGACGGATTGGCCGTACCGTCTACCGAACCTTACGCGGATCACGATTGGGAGGAGCATTCGAAAAAATACGCCGCGATGGTGCACCGGCTTGACCGCGATGTGGGCAGGATTATGTCACGCATCAAAGAACTCGGCTTGGATGAAAACACGCTTATTATCTTCACCAGCGATAACGGCGGTCACGCCAGCACACAGGAACAATTTAATTCCAACGGGCCGCTGCAAGGTTCAAAACGGAACCTCACCGAAGGCGGTATCCGCGTTCCCTTTATCGCGCATTGGCCTGGTGTGGTTCCAGCTGGTGAAACCAGCAGTGAAATCATCACCTTTTGGGATATGATGCCCACCTTCGCTGAACTGGCAGGCACAAAAGCGCCTCCCAATATTGATGGACTTTCAGTCGTCAATGCACTTCAAGGCAAACCGCTGGATAAAACGCATGAATATTTGTATTGGGACTATGGCCACTGCCGCGACCGCTATGACCAAGCCGTCCGCATGGGCAAATGGAAAGGCATCCGCTTGGGGCAGGGAAGCAATATTCAACTCTATGATATCGAAAGCGATATCGGCGAAACCAACAACATTGCGGACCAACATCCGGATATCGTTAAGAAGATGGATGAGATCATGAAAAATGCCGTAACTCCCAGCGACAAATACCCCATCGGAGAGAAGTATCAAGGCAGCCCGATTTGGAAAAAAGATCCCAAGGCATATCAATAATTGTCTGGTGGATAACAAAACGGGGAGGGAAGGCTTCCGCCGAGCCACGAATCCCCTTCGACTCAATCAGGAATGAAACAAAGCCAAAAGCCTCTTCAATCTGGAGAGGCTTTTTTTTGGGGCAACTAATCTATCGATTAAAATTCAATAATCAATCCGTTTCCGGTATGTTTACATCTAACGACTGAAGAATTTCCGCTTTCCGGGCACCTAAGAAATCTAGAGGAATAAGGCCATTCCCCCCTCCACGAGCTGGCTCCTTGTTGATAATCTCACTCTGACCGTTTTCTACATTAATAATGAATGAATGATCATGAGGATGTTGACGAGACACCAAACAATTCGTCTGAAGAAGCCAACCATACGGTTGGAGATATTCTTCTTTTAACAGAGGGTGAGTCTCTTCCTTCTCATTGTTAGATGTTTTGCGTACAGCAAAAAAGGCACCGTCATATATCGGTTCAAAATAATATTTCCCATCCGGGGAAAAATAAATACCGGTATAAGACGTTTTTTGTAAGGTGTTACTCCTCGGTTCAAACACATAAACACCTTCTGCAAAATTCATTGTATAAATCTTGTTGTCATGCATCGCCCATACAACATCATAAGCGATAACAGGAATTTCAAATTTTGTTTGATCTAAAACGTTATACACATATGTTTCTTTCGATCTAAATCCCGGTTCAATATCTTCACCGATAATCACAGCGAGTTTTGATTCTGTTGGCGACCAAGTATACCTAAATACATTAAGTATTTCCATCACCGTTTCATGATTTTCATCATAGACAATCAATTTACGGTTAAATTCCGGTGAAGGATATTTATCAGGATAATTGATTTCATGGTTCACCATAATGACAGCATAGTAAGAGCCATCATATGATATGGTTAATGATCGTAAAATATTGTTCGTAGATTGAACAACATTAACGCTTTCAGAATTCCTCTCTACTATTTGTGATACTCCATTTTCTTTATTGTATTTTATTTCTAACTCAGTTCGATTTTGTGCTGTAGAATCGTTAAAAGCATAACTTACAAGTATCACTAAAGCAATTTTGATGATTAGATTATTAAATACTTTCACAACGTACCTCCAATTTCTAGTTTGATGTACCATCAGGGTCTTCAAGTCTTATATGAAAATGATCATCATGAAAAATGCCGTAACTCCCAGCGACAAATACCCCATCGGAGAGAAGTATCAAGGCAGCCCGATTTGGAAAAAAGATCCTGGTGCATACAACTAAACACTGACCACTTGAAAAAACGGGGGAGGGATAAGCCGGATTTTGTCGTGGACGGCCATTCCTCTAGGGCGTCTGTTGCCAGACGCCTCCAGCTGCCTACCCGAGAGTTCAGCGGAGCGGGCCGCTCCTACCTCTCCTACTTGGCATTGCTCCGGACGGGGTTTGCCGTGCCGGCCCGGTCGCCCGGAACCGCGGTGGGCTCTTACCCCACCATTTCACCCTTACCTTGGACAAAGGCGGTTTGTTTTCTGTGGCACTTTCCGTAGGGTTTCCCCTCCTGGGTGTTACCCAGCGTCCTGCCCGGTGGAGTCCGGACTTTCCTCGCGTGAGCCAAAGCCCACCCGCGGCCGCCTCCTCCCCCGTGTTTTATTATACCCACAGAGCAAAAAATGGAGATATTTATTTGATGGACAGGTGAAGAATGATTTGGTTTTGAAATGAATATTGCCAAGAGTGATGCAAACATATATACAGAATGGGTTCTGCCGGAAGATGAGTTGGAGGATCACCGGCGGTGAGTGTCGAGCACCGAACCCTCAGATAAAGCGTTGAGGGATATAGCGAAAGACTAACACTATTAGGCCTGGTAATGCTGATTTCCAACTTGATTATGCCATTTCTAATTTGGATTGTTCACTAAAATCAAATCGGCTAACCATGATTCCTTCATTTGAATGCTAAGGGGAAAACTTTCTTCAAACGGCTGACTTATTACTTTACGGATTATGGCTCTCTTCACACCCCCTCTGTCCTCCTGGCGTCGGACATCTCCCCCAAAGGCTTTTGCATGTTGGAAGCCTGCACCACATTTGAAACCGCGAATACACGAGAATTCACGCGAATAACGATGGGGGCATACTCAGTTCTTAGAGTTTTATACCGATTTTATAGGGATTATCGGGTAGGAAAGCGTGCCGCTGGCTCGGCGGGAGCCTCGCCCTCCCAGGGCTTATTTGAGAGTGGGTGGGCTGCGATGATTTTTGAATCCCCCTAGCCCCCTTATCAAGGGGGGAAACAACGGATAGCCAGCCGTCATTTTTAGATTGACACAATACTAGGGGCTTTTCTTGGCTTGTTGTTTGTTTATCATCTTTCTTCTCTTTCTTCTTTCTTTTTTTAAATACGTTGGGCGCCCAACATGCGCTTGCTTCTGTTACCACAACGGACGACTGCTTCAAATCGTATCCAAGGCTTGCTGGCAGCTTCCCCATTGGAGGAGATTGCAGGAGAGACAGAGTTCCTTACCGTAAAACAAAGCCGGTAAGAAGTTACCATCTACAACGCTTGAGAGCATAGCGACTTCACTCCCATATGCTCTTATCTCTTGGCGTGCCGCCAATGACCAATCTCTTGGCAGCGCACGCGTACTTGATTCCATACTTCAAATCAAGTTGTCTCCAACCTTGCCTCATGATCTGAAAGAGCATCAAATTTTTACATCACGCCACCGTTGCCTGTCTGTGGCGCGCGGCAAGACCGTCCGGGGGTGACCGGGTATTTTAGCCTCAAGCGCATGAGGTACGCTTGCGCGGTCTGTGAAGTCCTCGCCGCGGCGGCCAGTGAAATCCGGTTCCCATATGGAGCGGTGGATCACTGCCTTGAAGATACGTTTTGTACTGCTTTACAGCGAATTTCTTCCTGCGCAGGAAATGCTGTTGAAATTTAATACTGCAAGTTGCGTGCCAGAAGTGAACGGTTGTTCAGTTAATTTGGCATAGAAACGTCTGCGGAGTTTGCTCAATTCGGCAGGGTAAAACTGGTGACCCCAGCCCATTGCGGTCATATCGAAAATCCGACCGGAACCAAGAGCAAATACAGATACGTTCGTTTTCGCTTATATTTCGCGAACACGCCGCTAGAGCAATTGAGGTTTGCGTAGATAGAAAGAGATTGTCTTTGATCCCTCCCCAATGCCATTGACTTAAAGAACCTACTCATTTCTTTGACCCTTTCGGGGTCAGATTTTCTCTCACATTTCCAGGGGCGGCGTTCCCTTCGGTCACTCTGCCCCTGGCTTACATTTGTAACTCTGTTGGGGTAAACGGCTTAACCGATTGCTTCGTTTGATTGCCCAGGAAACGACTTC
>CAYVAZ010000147.1:0-12379 GCA_964449065.1 uncultured bacterium | reverse complement strand
ATCATGCGGGCTTATGGAATACCGCCAAATATTCCATCAAACCTTTTTTCCAGGTTGATTTTATTTTGAGGGTAAACGAATGATAAGCACCTTCTACCGCTGGGCTTACGACGCGCTTACCGTACAATATCAATCAAACCGGTTCCCCGTGAGTGGAGACGAAGCCATCCTCAGTTTCGTTTCCCGGCTTCCTGCAGGTAAGGCGCCAAGCGCGAATCACGGGGCGGTGCCGCATGAGGAGGGTCACCCTGCCGGATACTGCCGGAGAACCTTATTTTGCTTCCCTACTTGTTGTGGATTGTTTGCAGAAAAGCGGCATTATACCATTTCCAATTTGGATTGTTCACGAAAATCAAAACGGCTTAACAGATTGCTTCGTTTGATTGCCCAGGAAAAAACTTCTTTAAAACAGGTTGAATCATTCTGGTTTATGGTTCTCTTCGCACTCCCTCTGTCCTCCTTGCGTCGGACATCTCCCCCAAAATGATTGGGGGAGAAATGGCATCGGCAGGCTGGAAGCCTTGCATCACCATAAAAGATTTTTTGCCGTTCCGTCATTCATAGTGAACTTTTCTATTTGAAAATGGTAATACACGTGATTGTACAAGTTGCTCATATAACATGATTTACAAAAGTGTTAGTTAGGAGTGACGAGTGATAAGTCCAACGAATTCAAGAAATTCTACGATTGACCGCTCTCACCCTTTTGGTGATTATTTTTCAACTGCTCCGCATTTCATAATTCTATTATATTCAAAAAGTTATGGCATACTTTTCAATATCAACTTCTTTTTTTAGGATAAAAGAAAAGATGGAATCGCTCACATTCTTGTTGGATACGGGTATTACGCCGCGTTGACCGCTCATTATTGATTTGAAATGGTCTTATAGCGATGTTAGTTAGGATTGTCAGGCAAGAAAGGTGCTACGTCTTACTTTCGCTAAGGCTTATCGCCGCGCTAAATGAACAATCCTAATTGGACATGGTCTTATTTGTGGTAGAATCTGGGAGTTTAGAGAAAGACAAAGCTGACAACTTCAAGGAGTTCGTTTTTGCGGAACGGTTTTATGAGATAATAGCGAATGCCTAAATCAATGCTTTCTTTGCGGGAGTGTTCATTTGGGTAAGCGGTTACTAAGATAATGTTGGCTGAGGGTTTTGCTTCGCGAAGTTGCCTCGAAAATTCCAATCCGTCTAATCTGGGCATGTTCTTGTCTACAATCACCAAGTCAAAGTCATGTTGCATGACATAATTTAGCGCGCAACAAGGGTCTTTCTTGCAAACAACTTGGCAGTCGTGAATAGAGAAAATCTCTTTCATTGCTTCGGCGTAGTCTTCTTCGTCGTCAACGATTAAGATACGCTTACCCGCAAGGAGTTCATTTAAAAAGGAAACCGGTATTGAGTGGTTTGACATTAATGTTGCCATAACGGTTAAGGATATAGCATATTTTATGCCATATCTAAGATAGGGTCTACAATTTTGGAAGTCTACGGTATAGAGAACTTCTGGATAGTCCTAGAACGCGCGCTGCTTTTTCTTTATTTCCACCGACACTATCCAAGGTTTTCCGGATGATTTGGAGTTCGGCGTCTTCTAGGGTTGATCCGATTGGGATGCAAATCATATTTTGTCTATCTTCCTGAATTTCTTGAGTTTGGATATCATTTTCCGGCATATTTCCCAGAATTTCTTGCGGCAAGTCATCCAGTGTAACTTGTTCTCCTTTTGCAAAAATCGAGATGTTTTCGACAACATGTTGCAGTTCGCGTACATTCCCCGGCCAAGGATACCGATTGAAAATTTGCAGCACTTCCGGGTTAAATTCTAACAGGTTTTTATTGGTTTCTTCACTGTACCGCTTAAGAAACACTTGTGCCAAAACCGGTATATCTTCTTGACGCTCACGCAGGGGCGCCAACGGAATTTGTACGACACGCAAACGGTAAAATAAGTCTTCGCGAAATTTGTTTTCACGGATTAATTTGGTGAGATCTTTGTTGGTGGCGGCAATCACGCGTACATCGACATGTATGGTTTGGCTGTCGCCCACCCGTTCCAGTTCAGAATCCTGCAAAATGCGTAGCAAGCGCTGCTGGGCACCGGCTGACATTTCCCCAATTTCATTTAAAAAAATTGTTCCGCCATCCGCGAGTTCAAAGCGGCCTTTGCGGTCTTTTACCGCACCGGTGAATGCGCCGCGCACATGACCGAACAGTTCGGATTCCAACAACGATTCGGGGAGAGAGGCACAGTCAACTTTGACTAACGGCTTGTGGCTGCGGCGGCTTTGTTCATGGATTTCGCGGGCGACCTGGTCTTTTCCCGTTCCTGTTTCGCCGGTAATTAGCACCGTGCTGTTGGTGGGAGCCACTTGTTCGATGATGTGGAAGACTTTTTTCATGGCGGCCGATTTGCCGACAAATCTTCCGGAATAGCGTGCGACTTGGCGGCGCCATTCGTCCCGTTCTTCGCCGAAGCGTTTGTGTTCGAGAGCGCGTTCGATCAGCAGCCGCAGTTCTTTAAGCCGGATGGGTTTGGTGATGTAGTCAAACGCGCCCAAGCGCATGGCCTCGACAGCGGAATCGACCGTGGCAAAGCCGGTGAGCATGACCACTTCGGTATCCGGACTGATTTCCTTTACTTTTTGCAAGATGTCGATGCCGCCCATGCCTGGCAATACAAGATCGCAAATGACCAAGTCGATTTCGTGAGACGCAAAAATGGTGAGGGCTTTTTCGCCGGACGGCGCTTCTAAAAGCGAATACCCTCTGCCTTCCAGTGAATCGAAGACGACTTCTCTGGAATCAGGTTCATCATCTATCACTAACACATTTCGTCTACTCACGTTTGTTTCTCCGGTTCAAGCGGAATAGAAATTTTCACGGAAGTTCCCTTTCCCTCTTCACTCTCAAGGGTGATTTCGCCGCCATGATTCCGAACGATTTCCTGGACCAAATACAATCCCAGCCCAGTGCCAATACTTTTTGTGGTGGTGAAGGGATCAAAGATGGTTTCCCGGATTTCTTGCGGAATGCCTGGTCCGTTATCCCAGATGGTTAAATGCAAATACCGCTCATCCGAATCCATCCGAATCCCTATTGCTTTGGCTTCCTCATCATTTGAGCGAACCGCTTCCACGGAATTCCGAACCAAGTTGAAGCAGACCCGTTGGATTTGCTGGGGATCTAAAAACAAGGATAACGGCTTGGTTTTATTTTCCAGATGCCATACGATGTCTTCGTCTTTATACTGTTCTTTCCATTCGGCAAGCATTTCGTTCAGGGATGCTTCCACATCCACATCTTGCCGTTCCATGGTTCGGGATTTGGAGAGATGAAGATAGTTGTTGGCGATTTCTTCCAAGCGGGAGACTTGCCTTTGAATATCGGTAACGTATTTTTCCAGCGCTTTTTTATGAGTGTCAACGTTTCCCTTGCCCCATTCATCAAACACTACACTTAGGCGCTCAACCAAGAGGTCGCTTTTTAGAAATAAGACCCCTAAAGGGGTTCGGATTTCATGGGCCACTTTGGCCGCCACTTTAGACATGGCTTGATTGCGTTCCAAGAGTTCGACTTTTCTGCGAAGTTCTTTTTCTTTGGTAATGTCTTTTAAGACCGCCAACAAAGTGGAGGTTTCTCCCTGGCTGCTGATCATGGGGATGCGTGTCATTTGCACGTGAACGGGAGTGCCGTCTTTTCTTAGCCGGACCGTCTCGACATTGATGGCGCCCAATTCACCGTCAAACTGTTTTTGAATGCGTTCCAGTTCGTGTTCGCGCACTTCGGGCGTCATAATTAAATCAACAGGTTTCCCGATAACTTCTTTGGCCGAATAGCCAAGCATTTTCTCGGCACCGGGGCTCCACGTGATGATGCGTAGGTTTTTATCCACTTGAGTAATGGCATCGGCGGAGCCTTCACCGATCGCGGAAAGGATGGCAGCTTGCTCCTGGATTTGCTCTTTTAGTGAATTCATGAGTCGATCCTAAAAAAAACAAGGCGGATTCCCAAAGGAAACCGCCCTGATCATTTCCTATACGTTTCAATTGTTATTCTTCGGAGAAAAACATTTCTCCACGGCGGTTTTTCCACCAAGCGGATTCATTGTGGCCGGGGTCTACCGGGCGTTCTTCACCCCATGATTTGGTGGTGATACGAGAGGCGGAGATCCCGAGATCGGTCATGTAATTCATAACCGAGGTAGCCCGGCGTTCGCCTAACGCGAGGTTGTATTCGTTCGTGCCGCGCTCATCGCAATGGCCTTCAATCAAGATGCGGGCGTTGGGTTTGTCTTTTAAGAACTGCACATTGCGCTGAATGGCGGCCTTGCCTTCCGGCTTGAGGTTTGATTTATCGTAATCAAAATACACGGTTTTCACGGGAAGAGGCTTCCATTCCAGCGGTTCTTCCTCACGTGGGGGTAATGATTTATCTTCTTTTGGTTCTTCTACTTCAGGAATCACGACTGCTTTTTCTTTATCAGCCTTTTTCCGGCAAGACCATTTGTTGAACAAATCCGGGTGGGTCAAGCATTGCAAATCCGCTTGTTTGTAATACTCCATCCCCTTATAATCCTCTCCAGTAACTGGCGAAGAACTACCCATAGCTATACACACCATTAAAATCAGCACTGATAACACACGATTCATTTCAAGTCTCCTTTTCTAGCACATCGCTAGAAGATTCAAACGCAGTATTTCAATAAGAATGTAAGAAATTCCATAAAAAGATCAAGGCTTTGGTGATTATACTAAACGAATTTTCCGAAAATATCAATATCATGAGCCGTTTTTGACGTTAAAATTATTTGCTTTCAAGAACGGTAATAAAAAGGAAAGTGATCCGTCGTTTTGAAGAGAAATTTCTTTTCTTAAGCCTGGGGGCAATGCCATAGACGTCATAAAATTTCGGGCGATCTGTGCAATAAATTATACCGTTAGCAATTTGGATTTCCGAGAAAACATCGTTTGCAGGCGGGACGCCTGCACTACAATTCAGCCTAGGAATCGTTGTGTGCTGGCATCATGCCTGCACATAGTTTGGGTTTATTTTTACCCGGTTTTTCTATTTTGTAATTGGTATAAATTATACCAATTCTTATTTGGATTGTTCACTAAAATCAAAGCGGTTTAACAGATTGCTTCGTTTGATTGCCAAGGAAAAACCTTCTTTAAAACCGGTTGAATCATTCTGGTTTATGGTTCTCTTCGCGCCCCCTCTGTCCTCCTTGCGTCGGACATCTCCCCCAAATGCTTTGGGGGAGAAGATAGTGCGTTTTCAAGTTTGATTGCTTAAGTCAATGGCATTGATGCAAGGGGGGCGGTATCTGTCTAACCTGGAAACGCACTGTGGATTCTAGACCGCTGATACGTTGTATTTGGTTTGCAGCCATTGTTGGTATTCAAACGACATGCCGGCTTTTTTTGCCGCATAGAGTATTTGATGTAGTAGTTTTTTGTTGGGGGACAATCCCTGGGAAGTCACATCCGGCCAGGCGGCATAAGCATACGCTTTGATTTTTTTCCGGTCTATGGATATATCGACATATTTCCGGTAATATTTCATATCGCCCACCCCGGCTTCCCGGTCGAGGAGTGAGAGATCCTTATCGTCCATTTCGTATAATATGCCTTCCACTTTCCCGCCCAAATAGGGAACGATATTGGGAATGCCTCTCGTTTCAAAGCGAAAATATTCGTCTTCCAGCACATTGAATTCCAGTTGGTGGTCGTGAAGACAACAGCAACAGCTGGAAAAAACACGGATGCCAATGGTACGCAATTGATAAGCATCTATATGAGTGTTGTACGCGAAATAGAATGTCCTTTCCATAAACCCATTCCCATATTTAAGTGCATCCGAAGCCACGGTTATCGGTAGATGTTTAATTGCCAATTCTTGGAGTTAAAATCCATCGTCATTGTCTTCGTCCATACGAAGAATGCCGCTTTCCAGTTGTTCTTGTCTGGACGGTTCGTTTTCCACCGTTCGTTTTTCCACATCGTAGCCTTCCAGGCCTTGTTCTTGTAAATAATCTTGTATGGCGGCTCTTTCGTTGTTCTCTTCCGCGCTCCAATCCACATAATCTTCCGCGACATTCGAATCGACAAAATCGGTGGCGCCGGCGGATTGCAATTCCAAGACCCGTTTGATGTTATCCAATTGCGCGAAGTCGTAGGGGTCGTCAATGTTCATCAAACGGGGAGTGATGAATACCAGCATTTTTTGGTTATCATCCGTGCTGCTTTTGTTTTTGAACAGATTTCCCAAAATGGGGATACTGCTTAAGATCGGAACACCTGAGTTGGAGCGGCTGCGTTCGCGATTGATGATACCGCCCAGCACGACCGTCCGGCCGCTTTTCACCGTGATGGCGGTTTCGATGAAGGACCCGTCGATCGCCAGACCGTCGCCCACGTTCGCCAATTCGACCCGGCGCGAGTTGGTATCTTCCACATTGATAAACATTTCGATATACCCGGCTTCACTGGCAAAGACTTCGAAAAACACCGTGGTCCCGACTTCGCGGAACTGCTGGGTAAAGAAATCGCCGCCGCTGCCGCCGCCGAAGAAGGTTTGCTGCTGGCGAACGGCAAAGGGTTCTTGCGAACCGAGCGTGAAGGAGCCGATTTGACCATCTTGGATCAACAGGCGGGGGCTGGCAATAATTTCCGCGTTGTTGTTTTCGACCATGGCATCGATTTGAAATCTATAATTGCCGCGGCTGACATCCAGCAAACTCAGTCCACTGCCGGAAGTAGAAAGAAACGGGTTAAAGCTAAAAAACTGACCGCCGCCGGTCGCGCTGCCCAAGTTGGGGGCATTCGGGCTCCCCCCGGCGCCGATATCGCTTCCAAAATCGGCAGAAACTCCTAACGTCAGCGTTTTATCTTTGTTGGTGCGCACAATATCCACTTCAACCCATACCTGCTGCGTGGGGATATCAATTAATTTGACGACTTCACGAATTTGTTCCACGACGGTGGGGATATCCCATACAATAATCCGGGATGTGCGGGGATCGAAATCCAAAAAGCCCAGCTCGGTGAGCATGGTTTCGACCAGCGGCAGGACATCTTCCGGCAGGGCGAAGGCTAACGGAATAAACGTGGGTTTGATTTGTTGATCCAACTCATTGACGATGGATTCCGCCATATCCAAGCGGTCTACCGTGTCAGTGGCAATGATGGTGTTGTTGCGGATATCGACAATTAATTCGCCTTCTTCGGTTTGGAGTACGCCTTGAAGTTGATCGGCGATATCTTGGGCGTTGCCGAAGCGGATGACAAAACGGCGGGTTTCAACCGGGACATCGAGCAACTGAACTAAATTCATCATTTCTTCGACGATTTCCGGGAAGTCCGTGACGACAATTTTTTGGCTGTCCGAATCAACCAGCAAGGTCCCCTGCGGACTTTTCAGGTTGCTTAAGGCGCCTTCGAGAACCGCTACATCCACAAATTCCGGGATAATGTTGCGTGTAATCAGTTCCACATCGGGGGTTTTGATTTCAGCGATTTTGGCTTCGGTATCGATTCGGATCACGCCGTTTTCTTGTTCGACGTAATCAAGTTCCATAGCCGGCAATACAGAATCCAACACTTCGCGAACGGTGGGGTCGCCGGAGATGTTGAAGTTGGCCTGCTTTTGTCCCACGCCTTCGCCAAGAATTACTTGGGCACCGGTTTGGGCTTGGATCAGGTTGATTACGTCTTCCAGCGGTAGACCGGGTGCGGTCACCCCGTTGGGAATGACGATTTCCAAGCTGCTTTCGGTGGTTTCACCGGCCGACGGCATTTCTTCTTCGGCGGTGTCTTCTTGCTGGGCAGGTTCACCCACTTGCTGTGCCTGCTGTGTTTGTTGTGCCGCCGCGTAAAGAGCGGCAGTCAGTAAAAATAGTACCCCTGTTGAGATTAGTAACCCTGTCCGTTTCAACGTCTTCTCCTTCTGTCTGTAAAACCACTATTGTCATTCCATACATATCAGGATAAGCATGAGACCCATGCTGTAGTTTTCGGTACTCATGCCGCTGTTATTTTCGTTGTGGCTGCACTCTTTGCGGCGCGGGCTTGGCATTTGCTTCTCTGTTTTCATGCAGGATGGAAGTGTTGCCTTGTTTATCTTGCACTTTTACCCATTTGTTGATGGCATCGATTTTGATGACGGTGAAGCCTAAATCCTGCCCTTGAACCACGTTGGGGACTTCTTTTCCTACATTGACGATAACCTTTTTGCCGGAGAAATCTTTCATGTTGGCAAATTGATCGCTAAATACGTTCAGCAAAGTCCAGCCGCGGGCGACCACAACCGGTGTCGGTGAGGGCGGCGGCATCGGGGTGGGTGAGGGCCTCGGAATCGGTGTGGCAATCGGCGCGAACATCCGTGTGCCAGCAAAGGTGCTTAAGGTCTGATTTTTGTCGATTAAATCTTCGCGGTTGAGACTATCGATAATTTCATTGGTATTGATCAACCGTTCTTTATATCCATCTAAGGGATCCGAGCGGTCATTAATGTATTGGCGAACCTGCAATGCCAGAAAAACACAGGCACCGAGTAATCCTAAAAACAAAAACGAATAGGTCATGGCGATTTTGCGTTTGACAACCATTAGGCTCTCCTTCTTGCGCGTTTTTTCGTGGGCTTTTCACCCTTGCGGTATTCCACCAAACGGGAAACTTCTAGGTCAACGGAGAGCAATCCCTGCAAAAGAGACGTATTCTCATCCAAGTCGCCAGCTCTGCGGTAGCCCATTTCGCCGTTGTCGCGAATTTGGTTGGTGATATTGCATTGCGTGACTTCCATAACCGCTGATTGTTTCTCAATCAAATAGAGAAGTTGCCCCAATTGATCGGGCGTGCATTCGATATCATCAATGGAATGCGTTATGATTTTAAAGTCTTCGGCTTTTTCCGGTTCTTTGGCGCTGAGCCTGCCTGTCAAGCCTACTTGATCGAGGATGGATGTGATTTGTTCCCGGATGGCGAGCAGTTGTTCTGAGTCTTCACCGGGAACGACCAAATCGGCACTCATTTCTTCGTAGCGTTTGATGATCGCGCCGGATGCTTTTTGGTTTTCCAACAGCGAATCGATGGTCTCCAGCCGCTCATCAATATCCGAAATTTGAAGCCACACATTGTCTCCAAAGGATTGATAGGCGTAAGAGCCACCGAAAAACGCGATGGATATGAAGACAACCAAAAATAAGAACTTTTCGCGTGAATTACTTGCCATAATGTTTTTCCTTACGTTCACTACAAGTTTGATTCAATGTCTTCCGTCCAGCGCAGGGTGCAATGAAAACTGAAGTTATACACTTGCATTTGCTTGGAATCCAGATCGAGCATCGTCGGCTGCGACTGGCCGGGGAAAACATTCGTAAAGAATGTCGGTTCACCGGGGGCAGGGCGCAATTCATTTAGTACATGATTGATTTTGTTGATTTCCGTTTCATTCAGTGCTTGGCCGTTGATTTGAAGCGTTTCACGTTTGCTGAACGTTATGTTGGATATCCAGATTTTAAAGGGTTTTAGCTCTTCAAAGACGTTTTGTAAAACGTTTATGCATGATTGCCGGGTATCAATATAATTCTCGACCACCTTAATTTTTTTGTTCATGGCCGAGACTTGTTTCGCTTCCAAATTCAGGTCGGAATAGAACCCATCAACCCGTTGGAAATCTTCATACAATTGATACCAATGCAGAAAGCCGCCGCCGCCGATTAATACCAGTATCATGAAGAAAAAGATCATGACGTTTTTGCGGAAGATGGAGCGCTGTTCTTTGGCGCGGGCGGTGGTGACTTCTTCCGGGATTAAGTTGAGGGTTTGCACCGGCGGTTTTAAGCCGCGCAGCGCGAGTCCGGTCACGGTTACCAGTTCCGTGCCCTGGTATTGATCGCTGGGCGGCAGTTCGCCATTTAAGGCATTTTCAACGGTCACTTTGGTTTTGACTTTTACCGTTAGTGCGCGCGGCGGGCCCGCGGGAAAATAGCCGGCGCCGCCGCAAAGGATCATGCGGTCGATGTGGGTATCGGGCATTTCGCACAGAAAGGAACTGACGGAGCGCATGAGTTCCATACTCAGCCGTTCCACCCAGGCGGAAAAGTGTTCGCGTTCTTTGGGATTGAGTACACCGGCCGCGGTGACGCGCCCCTGTAAATCTTTTAACGAATTGGCTCCCGCAAACCCGGCAAGCAAACGGGTTTCGGGCACCGGCAAACTGCGGCTGAATAACAGGTGTTGATCTTTCACGACACCCATGTTGACGGCAGAGCGTCCAAAGTTGACAACGGCAATCGTTTCACCGGGTGCCGCGCTGCGGCTGTAGGCTTCTACATCGGCGAGAACATCCAGGTCAATGGCATTGACATCGATGCCCGCTTCCTCGCACATGGTGATGTAGGGTTCCAGTTCATCGGTGGGGACCGCGACCATCATGACGCGGGATTCGTGTTCCCCGAGTTGCTCGATGATTTGGAAGGAGATTTCCATTTCATTCAACGGAATGGGGACATGGCGTTCGGCGTCAAAGAACACCATTTCTTTGAGTTCATCCGGATTGCTGGACGGAAGAGAGAGGTAGCGTATGGTGGCGGAATGGCGGGGGAAGCCTAGCACGATCCGCCCTTGAACTTTGCCGTGTTTTTTGACGGCTTCTTTGAGCGCTTCGGCCTGGCGTTGGTGTTTTTCTTCGGGATATTCCGGCCCTTCGGGTCTAGCAAGGGGCACGACGGTTACGGCTTGCACAGCGATGTTGCCGCCTTCATCTCCGGCGATGGTAATGATTTTGACGGAGAAACTGCCGATATCGATCCCAGTGGCGTAGCGCTTGCCGCGTCCGAGATTTTTTATGCCGCCGCCGCGTACCGTACCGCCGCCCCGGTTTCGGTTGGCGGTTTTGGCTTGATCGGTTTGTTTCGCTTGATTGGCTTGGGCCGCACCGGCGGCGCCTCTGGCCGACCGTGCTCTTGCTCTGGCTCCTCTTGCCATGGTTTATATCCTTCTGTATTTGCGAGTCCGTTTAGGACCGCAGTTGGTCTTTTGCATCGAATAACGGTTCAAACAACATCACTTCCATTTCGACTTGTTCTAAGTTTTTCACATCAAACACTTCCACCCCAAATTCCGGCAGTTGTTCCCAGGGTGTAAAATGCCGCCGAACAATGGCGCGGTATCCTTTTTTAATGTCTCCGTATTCGCCGAAGGCTTTGACCACAAAGACATCCGAATCGATGTGAAACACACCCAATTGCCCCAGCAGTTGCGGTGTTAAACCTTGCACGCGGGAAATATCGACGTTATCCATATCGGAATTGTCGATTGTCTTTAGTACCCGGTCATCTTGGGTATAGGTCATGCCGTCGCCGCCGTCGCGGTATTCGGTCCAATCTTCCGCGATTTGCTGCGCGTTTTCTCCCACCACGGGGAATAAGATGGATTCCATGACTTCCGGTTTGACGGTATTGAGATTGACTTTGTTGGAATAGACCGTCATGTAATTCACCAAACCCAGATATTCGCCCCGTCTGCCGCGGCGTGAGCGTCTGCGGGATTGCTGTTCATCCGGATCTACCGTTCCGTATAAGATAGCGGGAGTCATACCCGGGATTAGCAGCAGTTCATCCAAGGTACCGATGGAACCGTTCTTCATAAGGATTTCGGGCATCAGTTCATCGCGGTTGGAGCGGCCGTTGTAAAACGAGGTTTCGTCGGAAGCGTCTCTTCCGGCGCCGCCTCTTTGGCGTCCCCCGCCCATACCGGACCCGCCGGAACTGGCGGTGTGGGGGATTTGATCCCCATCTTTAAAATCTTGGATGGCGGAAGCCAGAAAAAAGGCGTCCTCTTCATCCACCCCTGTCAACTCGATTAAATGAGCCAGCATTTCCGGCGCGGCGGCGTTGATGGGAAGTTTGGATGACTCGTCTTCGATTTCCACGTAATAATATCCGCGTTTTTCGCCCATCTCATAAAAGGGAACTTCTTCGAAAAGTTCCGGATAATCCGCCCAGAGTTCGGTGCCGCCGTCGTACATGAACGCGTCGTCTTCGCCAAAGCGAAAGAGGGTTTCCTGCATTTGTTCACCGCTGTCTTTGAGTTTGTCTTCACGCAGGACAATGATGGCTTGGCGTAATCCGGCCAAAGCCAGCGAATCGACAATGGTGACATCACGCTGAAAGCCGACCATTTTTACTTCCAAGTTGATTTGGCGCACCATGGCCAGTGAGACCACCGTCAAGACGACGATGATCCAAAGCGTAATGATTAAGACGATTCCTTTTTTGCGCTGCTTCATCAATCCAACCTTTACCATCAAAAAAACTAACTCATGTTACGCAACGAAGAGACTGTCGTTGTTATCCCCCCTTATTAAGGG
>CAYVAZ010000146.1:0-12434 GCA_964449065.1 uncultured bacterium | reverse complement strand
ACAAAGAATCCTCCAATTGATGGCGAACTTCCTGAACTCCCATGTCCGGCGTTAATTCATAGTTCACCGTATCCATTGAATGCCGCAGCAAATGATCTCCCACATAATATTGCACGGTGGTTGTATACACATAGGGGATAAGAGCGGCGGCTCCGATCACAACCAAACACGTTGACCATATCGATTTGAATGGAAGGTTTATATTTGCAGATGAATATGCACTCCCCAAAGCCGCGCCGGTAAACGACCATAGAAGAAAAGCACTCGGCGCATAGCGCAGCGTGACCGTGAACATGTTATGAAACAATGCCGCGAAAATCCCGCACCCCAATCCCAATAACAGCAAGTTTTCCCGCGTACGATAATCCACCAACGATCTCCATATCCCCGATCCGCAAGTGAGCAGCAATAGGATATAAAGAAACAGACCGGTCAGGCCGGTTTCCGAACCGATTTCCAAATACTCATTATGCACATGACCGACCGACCACTCTTGAAACGGCAGAATCCGCGTGAGTTCGGCGGACCGGTATTCCGGAAACACCACCTCAAACATCCCGATCCCATGCCCAAAAAACGGAGCGTCCCACATCATCAAAAACGCCCCCTCATAAAAATAGGGGCGGGATGAAACGGATACACCCGTGCCGAAATTCGCGATGCGGTACAACGCGGCATACACCTCTTCCCACTGCCACACCATCACACCAACACCAATGCCCAAGAAGAACGCGATTCCAACCAACAGCATCTTGGGGGATAGATGGGTCGGCACCGGCACAGGATCTTTGATCCAATTCACATAGACAAATAACGACGCGAGCAGCAAACACACAACAAACAACGTGATCCATCCGCCCCGGCTATAGGTAAACAGCAAAGCAATCAGCTGCAGCAAACCAATCCCGAAGCAGCCGTAACGTATCCAGCCTTGATAGACCACAGATACAATCATGGTGACAGGAAACACAGTCACCAGATAACTCGCCAAATAATCCGGATTGCACAACGAAGAACACACCCGCCGCGCGCCGCTGACTTCCCATGAAAAGGATTCCCATGCCACTAAATATTCCCGGTCATACCGCAAAAACCATTCTTGCGTCTGCAAGATTCCATACACACTCACAACCAATGAGACCATGATGGTTGTATATACAAACAAACGCAGACGTCTTTGGTTCGCGCCTAAACAGGCGTAACAAACAAAAATGATAAAATAAACCGTCCAGCGCAGGAATTCATAATCGCCATTCGGATGCGCGGCGATCACCTCTTTCGAATAGAAAAGATAGAGCCAAAATAGAACAATCAATCCGGTCATATAAATAGGAACCGGAGAAAGCAATGAAACACCTTTGGACAAAAATTGGTATAAGGCCAATCCCAACAGCAAAAACACAATCCCCAAATGCAGTGCTGGTTCCTTCATAACAAGTGTATTGGTATTGAAATCCCCAGAAAACAATAGCGGCACTTGCAGCACCGGCAGCAAAAACAGTGTGTCGCAAAGCAGTGTCATCCAGCGCGTCAAGATGGTTTGATTTTCTTCCATACTACGCATGTTGCATGGCCTGTTGTTTCGATTGTTTGGTGGGCAAATGAATCCGGAACACGCTTCCCTCACCCGCTTGGCTATCCACCGTAATTTTCCCTTGATGACCCTCTACGATATGCCGCGTGACCGCCAAACCAAGCCCGCTGCCTCCAGTTGACCGCACCACTGGATCATCGATTCGGTAAAATTCTTGAAAGATCTTCTTTTGCAGTTCTTTTGGAATTCCAATGCCGTAATCTTTCACTTCCAATACCACTTCGTTTCCCTCTTGCTGTACACTCAATTCAATTTTCTTGTTTTCGCCGGAATATTTCATGGCGTTTGAAAGCAAATTATACAACGCCAATTCCATCGCTTCGCTGTCACACATCACCACCGGCAAATCGGGTTGAATGTTCACATCGATACTGAAATCCTTTCGTTCCAAATGATACTGGATCGAATCCACCGCTTCTTCTACCACCGAACGAATCGGCATATTCACCAACTTATACTGTTTCCGCCTTGCTTCAATCTGCGAAAAATTCAAAACATTATTAATTAAATGCGTCAGCCGCTCGCTCTCTTTGGTAATCGCGTGAAGATATTCATTTTGCTTGGTCGGATCCTTTGTCCGCCCCATCTCCAGCGTTTCCGAATACAACCGAATCAATCCCAGCGGTGTCCGTAATTCATGCGACACCCTGGCCACAAAATCCGAGCGCATATCCGAGAGGATGAGTTCCTGATTGATATTACGGATCGACCCGATGATGGCTACGATCATAATGATATTGGCGGAAGCGATTAAGCAATAATAAATGAACCGGGCTGTATCTGCTATTTGTTGATAATCCTGACCGGTTTCCTTGGAATATTGCAGCTGATACCACGGAAATATTTTGTCGTGAAAAAATTTCGGCGAATATTCGGTACTGACCTCTAACTTCGCTGCCCCAATCATTGAAGGTTCCGCCACGCGCTGTTCTGTGACCACATCATATATCATGACCGGATACCGCAATTCATATCCGCTGGTTGGAACGCTCCATAAATCCTCAATAACGGATTGGAAAAACTGATGATTGATATAATCAAAATCAAACGTAAACCCCACCGCTTCTACCGCGGCAGGGTTCGCCGAACTGGATTCAATATTCATCCTGCTTGTAACACTCCGGATCGTAAATGCCGCAAGTTCTCTTTCTTTTTCGTATCTACGGTCGGGAGGAAACGGTTCATATTCCGCGTTTGAACTTTTGGTATTCAACAAAATTTTCGTCTTAATGTAGCCCTCAAATGTAGCACGAACATCACGGGTCAATTTCCAACCGGAAGTCATGGCATCACCCGAATGCACCCGTTCGAAAAAATACAATTGCTCATTCTGCAATAAAATAAAAACACGGTCTGCATACTCCAATTCATTCGGCAACTCAAAATGAAAATCGGCAGGTAATGGGATATTGGATTGAATGAATTGCAGTTTCCTGTTCATAGCCGGTAGAAAATCATTCAACAACAATTGATCCAATTTTTCGGTAGTTTCATTGCGAATCGTATGCCATGAACGCTCTACAAAATAAACCGCTTGTTCGCGGTAATCGTCTTCCGTCATACTCACCATCTGCAAGCCCAAATAGGTCAACAATCCCGATGGCAGCAATAGCGCCAAAGGAACCGTCATCAAAAACCGTCTACGCGGTGTTAACCAATTCATTGCTGCCTACGTTTGATAGAAGGATTCCCCCTCATGAAAGAGGGGCTAAGGGGGATCGAAACGCGTACAAAACCAAATCGAAAACTATAACATTCTCACTCCACATTCTGTACCTGTTCGCGCAACTGATCCGCTTTCGTTTTCAGTGTGATTACCCGTTTCGATATCTCCAAATTTGAGCACTTTGACCCGATTGTATTGATCTCCCGGAACAACTCCTGGCACAAAAAGTCCAACCGCCGTCCGACCGGGTGATATTTGCCTGCCCCGTCATTCTCCGCCATCGCTTCGTGGAACTGTTTCACATGCCCCTGCAAGCGTATTAATTCTTCTTGAATATCCGCCCGGTCTCCTAAGATGGCCACTTCTTGAATGATCCGGTTTTCATCCATTTCCACTTTCTGCTTCCACTCGCCAATGCGATCTAATAATTTCTGCCGGTTTTCATCCAACACCAACGGACGCAGTTCCGCGATTTCATTCCGAATCACCATAATGGTATCCAACAGCTCGTTCAATTCCTCTTCCAGCGCGTTTCCTTCTGCCACCTGCAATTGAACAACTTCCGTTGCCGCTTGATCCACAAATCCGCGAATGCGTTCCCACGCTTCATCCAACGTGCAATTGGTTTCTTCGGTCTCCAGCACCCCATTCATCCCCATAAGGTCGTCTATATCCAATTCAAACTCCAACTCCAATTTTTCGGCCACGGCCTTGGCGGCATCATAATATTGCCGCGCCATTTCCAAGTTGGGAAGTATGCTCTTCTCTTCCAAAAACAGGCGGCTGCCGCGCATCACAAATTCCACCCGCCCGCGTGGAATTCTCTCTTTGATAAAATCCCGTATCCGAATCTCCAACATCGACAGCGAACGCGGCGCGTTAAAGTGAAAATCAAACCCTTTGTGATTCAAAGTTTTGATATCCAGCGTAAACGTCGCTTCTTCCAATGTTTCCCGTATACTGCAAAATCCCGTCATACTTCGTATCATAAGGATATCCTTCCATGTTAGCATCCATTGTCCTGTGCTTGACCGCGGCACATCTTCCACCTATGGTAGCGGAAATTAGGATCAAAGATGAGTGATGAAAGAAGTTTATCCAACACTTCACATGTCACTTTACACTTGTCACTTGGAGGTATTGGCATGGCAGCACGTATCGGCATTATCGGCGGTTCCGGAGTCTATAACTTGGATGGCATTGATTACTACGACGAAGCCGCGGTTGACACCCCGTACGGCGATCCGTCCGATACAATCCGCTTAGGGCGTTATGAAGGCCGTGAACTCGCCTTTTTGCCCCGCCACGGCAGAACCCATAAATACAATCCAACCCATGTACCCTATGCGGCCAATATCTACGCATTGAAGAAACTGGATGTCGAATGGATCATCTCCATCAACGCTTGCGGAAGTTTGAAACTCGAAGTTAAACCGCTCGATTTCGTCATCCCCGATCAAGTCATCGACCGCACCAAACACCGCCACGGAACCTTCTTCCATCCGGCAGCGTGCCATATCAGCTTTGCCGATCCCTTCTGCGATCCGTTGCGCAAGGTGCTAATTGAAGCCACCAAAGAAGTAGGCGTTGAATGCCATGAAACCGGAACCTACCTTTGCATGGAAGGCCCGGCGTTCTCTACCCGCGCCGAATCCGAACTGCACCGCACGATGGGCGCTTCGCTCATCGGCATGACCGCCATGCCCGAAGCCAAACTCGCACGCGAGGCGGAAATTTGCTACGCCATGGTGGCTATGTCTACCGATTACGACTGCTGGCATGAAGAAGAGGTGGATGTACAGATGGTTATCGCCAACCTGCACAAAAACGCGGAACACGTTAAAACCTTAATTAAAAATGCTGTCCCCAAGATTCCCGATACCCGCGAACAAAACAAATGCAACTGCGCCACCGCCCTTAAAAACGCCGTCATGACCCAGCCGGACGACTGGCCTGAAGACAAAAAAGAAGCCTTCACCTTCCTCACCCAAAAATACCGGTGAATTCCATTCTGTTTTACACTCATGATTCACCCGGTCTATCTACTCCCTCACATTGTGAGATGTGCAGCTCCGGAAAATATAAGAGTAGAGGTAAGGGAGAGTAAGATTAAGAAGCAGCTTTCATTTCATGATTGAATTTCTTGCGGGCGATTGCTAAATCGTATTTGGTTTGGAGATTCATCCATACTTCGGCGGACGTTCCAAAAAAGTGAGAGAACCGTATCGCTGTGTCGGGTGATATGGAGCGTTTCCCGTTTATGATTTGGCTGATTCTGCCTGCCGGTACCTGCAACTCTTTTGCAAATTGGTTCACACTTAGCCCTCTCGCCTTCAGTTCATCCTTTACGATTTCACCGGGGTGGGTTGGGATTCGTTTTGTCATCAGTTATCCCTTCTTTTCTTTGTGATAATCAACCAATTCGACGTTATAAGCGTTTCCGTTTTTGAACTCAAAACACAGTCTCCACGGGCCATTTAGTGAAACGCCCACTGACCTTTCCGCTTACCCTGCAAATGAATACTCTTTAAAGGAGGAATATCGGACAATTTCTGAGCGGAATCCAAATAGTCAAAACGCTTGTATGCTAATTCCCTGTCCACCGAATTAAACTTGCGTACCTCTTTACCGTCAAAATAGTTTTGTGTGTCTTTGTTTTTGTACGAAACAATCATTATTCATTTTATTTTGTATTACGAAACAAATAAAGAGTCTGTTCAAAAAAGCGGTACCCAAGATTCACGAAACCCGCGAGCAGAATAAATGCAATTGCGCCACCGCCCTCAAAAACGCCGTCATGACCCAACCCGGCGACTGGCCCGCGGACAAAAAGAAGCCTTCACCTTCCTCACTCAGAAATACCGGTGAACTTTCGAGCTTCACAATTCCTACTCCAAGACTGGGGGAGGCTAGGTGGGGGTTGAATCTGCCCTTCCACTTTTAATGTGGTAATAGCACGGTAGGTGGGTTCTCCATTCAAATACATCGGTAAATCTTCACACTACCAAGCATGACAAAAACCTAACTGTCACGCTTGGTATAACTTCGGCAGCCAAGCGGTTACTCATAAAATCTAAATTAAAAAAATAGGATAATGGCTATACCCCAATTTGCTCAACTTCGTTCGAGAGAGTTTTTACAATAAAACTGTTGAGGCTTTCGTTCTTGGTTGCTGCCAATGCGGAAAGTTTTGCATGTAAGTCCACTGGAAGACGGAGGCGGAACTGACCGCTGTATGGTTTGGCCGGTTCCAGCCCTTCTTCCTCACAATAGGCTAAATAATCGTTGACCGACACTTGAAACTCTTTGTGCAGCTCATCCGTTGATTTCCCATAAAAGGTAATCATATCCCGCGCATTCACAACGCGTCCCATAAAACAGTCTATTTCCGGATCATAAGAAATCGTGGCCACATAATCTTTGTATTTCAATGTGTTCATTCGTTGTCTCCATCCGGCGTAATTCCGCACGTTTCAAAAAATCTCGTAAAGCCGCTACCGCTCCCTTATCCATACTTGGCGAAGGATGAGGCCGATGATGAAATAGAACGTGATCACCAATACTTATAGCGATCCTCGACCCTCCACGTTCCTTGATGTCCGCCCCCTGTTCTTTCAAAAAGATTCGACTTCCCGCCACTGTATATTTCCACTGACAGGGCGCTTGAAAATTAAACGTAAGAGGTTCAAAGATTTTTCTTTATTTTTGGTATCATAAACTGGTTCCATATTCCAATCAAATTGATGGTTAAAATTTGTGGATGTCTTTAAAACTCACATAGACAGGATTTTGAGTTCCATTGCACAGAATCTTTCGGCAATCCATATTCATCATTACAGAATTTCATCGGGATGGCGAGCGGACATTCACCGAAAATGGAACTCTTGAGTCATGGAAAACTTTGTCCCGCAAGAAATAACGCATGCGGGTGCAGGAGGCAACTAACCGTTGAAGTCCGGTCTAATTGAAATCAAGTCTAATTATATTGGGCAAAGGCAAAGCAGAATTTCTCTTTGCAGTGCGGTGGAATTTTAATATAGAATAGACAAATTTCATTCCATGCGGTATGATGGGATTGAAACGTATAATGTGAAGGTTACAGCCATGATAACCGCCGAACAAATCATTCAACAAATCAATGCCTTGTCACTTGAAGAGCGTGCAAAGGTGAGGAACTATCTCATCGAATCACAACCAAAAGAAGAGTTTATTGAATGTGAATATTCCAATGAAGAGATGGAAGACATGATAAACGATTTGGAGGATGCCAAAAAAGGGATTAATGTCAGTCCGGCATTTGACTCGATGGATGATGCAATTCAATGGTTAAACGCGCCAGAGTGAAAGGATGAAAATCCGGTTCCTTAAATCATTTAAAAAAAAATCAGCGGCTTACGCCAACTCAAAAAGTTCGTGTTAATCAAGTATTGAAGCAATTTGAAAACAATCCGTATGACTTTCAACTCAAAAATCATGCTCTCAAAGGTAAATTTCAAAGACTTCGTGCAATATCCGCCGGTGGTGGTGATTTGCGATTGGTGTTTGAAGAACAAGACGGGTACAGAGTTGTGACCTTTATTCGGGTTGGAACGCACAATCAAGTGTACAAATAGCCAAAATTGTATCGTAATATACAGAAAGCACAAATTCTTTGTGATGCACCTTGATGCCTGCGGCGGCAAAATGAATTCTGAAAATGGATTTGGCGGAGGTTGCGTTATAATCGCTTAGGGAGAGAGTGCAATAAAATCATCTTTCGACATAAGAAGGTTATGAAAATGAAATAAGCGGTAAAGAAATACAAAGCCGGGAGAAGCAAGGTATTGATGTTGCCAAAATTCTACCTTGACGCTTCTTCAATGGTAAAAAGATCAATCCAGCATCGGCACCATCCCTTGCTGGATTTTTTTCTTGGAATCACAATATTTTTAGGTATCATTAAGATGAACTCATACGTATATTGTTATGATAGCGTTATAAATTTTAACCCTTGAGGAGAGTCTTATGTACACAAAATTCGTATCTCTAATCATTTCAGCCATGATAGTGACAGCATTCACCGCTTCCGGCACATGGGCATCCGAAAAAGCCGCATCCCAAACCGCCGCAGTCGGTAAAACCGCCCCAACCATCCAAGCCAAAACCATTGAAGGAAAAGAATTCAGCTTGAAAGACCTGCGCGGAAAAGTCGTTTTGGTCGACTTTTGGGGAACCTGGTGCCCGCCATGCCGTGACGAGTTGCCACACTTAAAAGAAACCTACGAAAAATTCAACAAAAAAGGCTTCGAAATCGTCAGCATGGCCCTGCGGGATACACCGGATACGGTTAAAGAATTCACCAAAGAACACGAAATGGAATGGATTCACATCATTGATGATGGCTTTAAATTTGCTGAAACCTACCAAGTCCGAGCGGTACCGACTCCGTTTTTATTAGACCATACCGGCAAAATCGTCTTGCGTGGAACCGAAGACATGTTCGACAAAGATCTGCGCGGTGAGCAACTGATGAAAGACGTCGAAAAATACGTCAAACTAATCCCCGACAACAAAGAAAAATCCGCTGAATAAATCACTCTTTCCTTGAAACATATTTAGAGTAATTCAAGGTTGGGTAGACAGATAATTGGTATCGCACTTGCTGTTGGGGCACATTGCAATGTGCCCCTACTACACAAACCTGAAATCTGTTAAGCCAAAAGGTGATGAAGATATGCTTCATCACCTTTTTTTGTTGCTATAATCCCAAACATGGCAGGTTACCGAACACACACCACCGCGGCTCTTCTCTTTTGTGGACTCCTATTCGCGTTCCCCTTCTTTCATGCGCTGCATCTCTACGGCCAACTCGCCTGCGTGGGGCTGGCAGTCTTCTTCGGCCTCTTCCCGGATGTCGATACCAAAAGCAAAGGCCAATACATCTTTCTTGTCTCCTTCGTCCTGGTTGATATCATCCTCATCCTGCGTGAAGAGTATAAAAAGGCGGCCTATCTCGGCCTCTTGGTCGTCCTCCCCATCATGAGCCGACATCGCGGCTGGACCCACAGCATCGCCGCCATGATTCTCATTCCAGGAGCCCTCTACCTCGCCCTGCTACAATACTCCGGAAACCCACCGTATGAAATGCTGCCTTACCTCCTTGCCGCATTATTGGGCTATGCCAGCCATCTGATTGTTGATAAGTATTTTTAAAATGATCCTGATGGATATCGCGAAAACCTCAACCCATCCTACAATTCAGTCTCTGTGTCCTCTGTGTCCTCTGTGCCTTTGCGGTAAATTCATTAATACATCAAATACTGCTCCCGTACCTGCTTAAACCGCTCTACTCCATCAATCGTTGTAGCCATGATCTCCTGATAACTCTTTCCCGCCTTCACCATGGAACGTAAATCCTCATTCCCCCACAACCGGTCAATAAACGCGCGAAACTCTAACTTGCCGGGGTATAACTCCTGCACCGCGCAAATCGCAGCCACCGCAAATGGAATCGGCATAAACGCATCCCGGTCGGTTATGTTGATATGTAATCCATAACACCGCTTCCCCTCATGCTTTGGATTCGAAGCCACACCGGGAATATCTTTCGGTACAAATACAGTTTCATCCAACTCAACCCCTTCTTTCACTTTATCCGGAATCGCTTCAATCAGCTCCATAGCGTCAATAAACGGAGCCCCAATCGTCAAAAACGGGGTATCCGTTCCCCGCCCCTCCGACAGATTTGTTCCTTCAATCAAACACAATCCCGGATACACCGCCGCGGTCTCCAAAGTCCCCATATTCGGTGAGGGAGCAACCCATGGCACCCCGGTCTCGTCATACCACATATCCCGCTTGTAGTTCTTCATCGGCACGACCGTCAAATCCGCGTTCAAAGCAAATCCCAAGAAGGGTTCTCCATTCATCAATTTCGCAATCTCACCCACCGTCATCCCATACCGTGCCGTCAGGGGAATTATCCCCACAAAACTCGCATACGCCGGGTTCGTCACCGCCCCCTCCACCCGCAGCGCGTCAATCGGATTGGGCCGGTCCAGCACCACAATCGGAATGTCTTCACGCTCAGCCGCCTGCATACACAAAAACAAGTTAGATATATAGGTATAAAACTTCACCCCCACATCCTGAATGTCGTAAATGAGAACCTCAACATTTTTCAACATTTCCGGCGTGGGTGTTCTATGACTTCCATACAGGCTGTAAATGGGGATACCGTCCAACTTCGAATCGTCCACCTTATCCCCAGCAGAATGGCTTCCAGAAAACCCATGTTCCGGCCCAAACAGCGCGACAACCTCTGCATGATCTTGAATCCGTTCCACGATTGAAATACCGTTCGAATCCACCGCAGTGTGGTTTCCAATAATCCCAACTCTCTTATTTTTAAGAAGTTCAAGCCGTTCATCTAACAATACATCTAAACCTATTTTTACCGGTTCAGCGTATATAGGAACCAAATTCATCGCTGAAATCAGAATGAAAAACCAACCGCATAATCTCATTTTATATATCCTTTTATTTTGATTTGATCGTTAAAATCGTGTTCATAGATGATGATTTTTTTAAAAAACGGTGTCACAATAATCTACTTTACAACAATATAGTTTCTGTAGAGAGGAGCAAGTATTTGTTTCGAAAATCCACGTCCATTATAAGATTTTTGTCGGGTGTAATCTGTATACTTTTATTGAATACTTGCCAATCCCCTACCAAAAACCAAAGTACCAATCTACCTCGTGAGGTTAGTATAGCAGATGCAAGAATTGTATTGCGTCATCTTGTGCATGGTTCAGTGCCAGAATACACAAGCCATCCCAACAATATAATAAAACCGTCAACGAACGTACTATCCCTTCCAGAATACTGTTTTAGCAAATGCGGTAATCATCATGATGAAAAGCAGAATATTTATGCCTGCTTTCGAACCAATACAGAAGCTTTTCTCATCCCCTTCGCCGAATCCGTAAAAGGCTTGTCCGTTACGGAAAAAACCTATCTGAACGAAACCCAAACCGTCGAAAAATGGGTGTATGACTACCACTGGGCAGTGATCGTCAATTTTGGGAGTGATGAGTATCTCTTTCAAACAACCCTGCTGCCTCAGTACGGCTTCATTGCGGTAGGACCTGGCTTTCTCGCTCAACATTATTTTCCGCATGCAAATAAAGAAAATACCTCCCTTTTCATCCAGCATAATGGAGAAAAATTTATTGCCTTTAATTAAATTTGTGTTAAGATTGTCTAAACCACGTTTCAGCTAGAATGAGAGTCTTGAAACGACGGGGGCAAAACATGACATCAAACAAACGCGCATTTACCCTCATCGAACTATTAATCGTGGTAGCAATTATCGGCATACTGGCCGCGATAGCTGTCCCCAATTTTCTCAACGCCCAAGTTCGCGCCAAAGTTTCCCGCGCCCTTGCCGACCTCCGCTCTATTCGCAGCGCGATGGAAATGTACCGTATCGACAGCAACACCGTCATCCCCGATCCCACCCAAATCGGTGTGACCGGCGGCAACGGTGATGGCCTGGATGTTTGGCGTCAACTTACCACCCCCATCGCGTACATGAACGGCAGCGCCTTCTTCGATCCGTTCGTCCCGGCGGACAACGAATTCAGCGGCGCCGCGTGGGAATCCGTTAAAGTCGGCGTGTATCATTACCGCAATTTAGTGCAAATGCGTGAACGAGGGCAGGCTAACGTTCATCCCACTGCAAGTTACACCGCCCGCAGTCCCGGCCCGGACCGCTGGTACATCGTCAGCCCCCAGCGTCTCGCCTTTTGGATGGCATACGATTCCACCAACGGTTTGAACAGTGTGGGTGATGTTATTGTCTCCGATGAAGGTATTTTAGGAGAAAATTTCACGGGAAGAGATGTTTCAGTCTCATACTGAGCCGAATTTTTTTAATCCGCTCCAGCTGAGCATTTGAATTTGCCGATATTCTTTTTAAATAATATAGAGCATTTCAGGTTTGCGTAGACATTGTGTAGCAATACCTATTTTCTGACTATCCAACCTTGAATTGCACTAGTAGTTCATCAAGGCTGACATGCTGAGTAATAACTTAACCATCCACATGAAATGTGTGGGATCAATCATTCACAAGCGAAGCGCAGTGCCACGACCCCCTTGCATAAGGGGGTGGAGCCGTAGGCTCCGGGG
>CAYVAZ010000145.1:2426-12441 GCA_964449065.1 uncultured bacterium | reverse complement strand
TTGCATTGGGGGAGGAATAAGGAACCTCTTTTTGATTTTTTACTTCACACCGCTGGCCTGTAACGTTTCTTCTTCGCTATATCCCTCAAGGCTTTTTTGAGGGTTCGGTGCTTGTCACGAATCACTGTTTTTAGGATTATATGCATTTTAGAATATTTTTGTTGACTTCAATTCTATATTTATATATGATTCGTTGAATATTATTGTTTTAGGCTATTCGTAAATCCCTGTTTGTTTCAGCGTAAACTATGCGACCGTTTAAAAGAGGATAATGATGCGGGTATTGTTTGATCTTTGGCGCCTTTTTTGTGTTACCATTTTGATCGTGACTATTATGAGCGCGATTGTAAGCGTCTCTCAGGAACGCAGCGACTTCACTCAAGACGGGTTGGTCGACCGGCAAGATTTATTGCAAATGATTGAATTGTGGGATGAACAGAATCCAGCCGCCGATGTCAATAGCGATGGCAGGCTCAATGCCTCTGATATTTTTATATTTGGCTCGAACTGGCGACAGGCGTTATTCAATCGCCCGCCGAAACTTGAGAGCATCCCCAATCAGGTGGTGGAGGCCGGAAGTTCGATCACTTTTCCCGTCGTCGCCAGCGACCCCGATCAAGACCTCCTTTCGTTCAGCACCGATCCCTTGCCGCTGCCGCGCAATTTCAGCTTCGATGCAGACCGCCAAACATTTACCTTCGCGCCCGGTCCGGACCAGGCGGGAGAAATTTTGATTCGACTCATCGTTTCCGACGGATTGTTGTCCGCGGAAACGATGTTTCAAGTGACGGTGCCTACGGTTTTGATTGACGCGGAAACGGGCATAGCAGGCCGAATTTTGGATTCTGACACCTTGCGTCCATTGGAGAACGTGCGCGTGCAGGTCGGCGGGATAGAGGGATTCACCAATGCGCTAGGCGAATATGAGTTGCTCGGTATCGAATCGGGCGAGGTTCCCATCACCATTGACGGATCGCAGGTGGAGGACGGACTGTATCCCACTTTGATCGAAAATATTTCCTTGCTTCCAAACGTGATGAATCGAATAACCCGGCCGATTTTCATTCCCCAATTGGATATAGCCAGCGCGGATCCCGTGGTTCCAGGATCGACTTCGGTAATTAGCAGCACGGATGTCATAATCGGTGGGGAAAATTTCGGCCCCATTGAGGTAATCATTCCCCCCAACACCGCGAGGGAACGCGGCAGTTTCAATTCCTATCAAGGGGACATGTCGATTACCGTGGTGGAGCCGTCGCGCGCGCCGCTGCCGTTGCCGGATGGCATCGTACCTTTCTTGTATTACGCGTTTCAACCGCCCACGGTGGAATTCGATCCGCCGGTGGTGGTGTCTTTTCCCAACGTGGATGGATATTCGCCCGGGGCGTTTGTGGATATTTTTGGTTTAAACCAAGATACCGGCAATTTCGAGAAAATCGGAACGGGCACCGTGACAGAGGACGGAGCGAATATTGTATCGGATGGCGGCGTGATTCGTTCGGGATCGTGGCACGCCGCCGCGCCTCCGACTATTTTGATCGACGCGGAAGGGAATGTATCGGAAGTGGATGATCCCGAGTGGCAGGCGCGGCAATCCGGATCGTCGTCAGTCGGGTTGCAGAATGGTTCGCTGCGTATCGATTTTGAACTGCCGCACATTCTTTCGTTAAGCGAAGAAAAGCGCCCCGCTTTTTTTTACAACAGCCATACGGCCAATCCTCGACCGGTATTGGACTTCAATGTTTCCAATCCAAGCAACGGTCCCGTGCCGGAATTCATTGTGTCGCGCGTCAATGTGGGCGGCGTGAAGCAGCCGGATTTATACACCCAGGGCGGCGCGGACATGTTGCCGTTTGGCACGACGGATCCGTTTCGTCAAGCGTATCAGTTTGATGCCGTCGAATTTCCTACAGGATTTTATGATTATGAATTTCGAGTCGCGTGTTTGTTCCCCAGCGCCCAGCGCGTGTCGGACCCGGTAGCGGGCACGCTGGTGTTGCGCAATGACATCCAAAGTCCGTTCGGCGCGGGCTGGTCGTTCAGCGAACTGCGGCGGTTGCGTCATCAAGAAGATGGGCGGGTCACGATCTCGGTCGGGGATGGATCCATTTTTGGTTTCAATCCCGTTTTTAAGGGAACGGGCGAATTTCTCGGTTCTGAAAACATTCCTTTGAATGCGGCAATGAATGAAGCGAAAACTGCGGATGTTAATGGCGACGGTATTGACGATTTGTTCATAGCAGGCGTATCGAATTTTCAGGCGGATCAAGTCAATGTTTTTCTGTCGCAAGAAGACGGGACGTTCGCCGATGTGCAACCCTACCGCGTGAACGCCGGCTCGATCGATTTTGAACTCGCGGATATCGATAAGGATGATGTGCTGGACCTTGTTGTGATGGGGGTGCATTTGGAGTGGCTGCGCGGATTGGGTGATGGAACCTTTGAAGAATCCGTAAGGCTGTTGGATCAAACGAACGCGCGCGGATTGACGATCGCGGATTTGGACGGTGACGAAAATCCCGACATTGCGTATCCGGTTCGAAACAACGATACGGTGACTGTATTATTTGGCGACGGCGGCGGTTCGTTTCTCCAGAATCCGATTATGTTCGGCGTGGGCGACAATCCGGAAGATATAGAAAGCGCCGATTTCAATGGCGATGGGATCGTCGATTTGGTGGTGGCCAACAAAGGCAGCCGTGACATCACGGTGTTGTTTAACGATGGAACGGGGACATTTTTAACAACGGATTTGATCGACGTTGGGGGATTGGCGGAGGATATTCTTGTCGCGGATCTAAATGAAGACGGAAACGTGGATATCGCCGTTGCCAATGCAACCACCTTCACCGTGGACATTGTATGGAGCATGGGGGATGGAGAATTTAGCGGCATAACCTCGATTGAGGCGAAGAATTCGCCGAGAGATTTGGATATCGCCGACTACAACGGCGACGGCGTTATGGATATTAGCGCAGCCCATATTGCATCAAGAAACGTCGCGGTTTGGCTTGGCGATGGTGAAGGAAATTTCATCGAGTCGGATACATTGAACGGTTCGGAATTTCCTGAAAAGTTGGTTTCGTCCGATCTGGACGGCGACCAGCTGCCGGAACTGATTATTGCTGACCCACGGGCGCGCTCGATTACAATCTACCGCAATTTGGGCGATGGCCTATTTATCGACACGCCCAGTTTTCAAGCGAACTCCGGAACCGGATTTCCTCTCGTTGCCGATTTCAACAATGACAACCATTTAGACGTTATCACTTTGGATGGGAATACAACCAATTCCACACTGTTGTTCGGCGATGGCCAGGGCGGATTTGGGCAGCCGTTCCCCTTGGGCGGAACGGGCGGGTTTGGCGCGCCTCAATCCGTGGCGGCGGACTTCAACAACGACGGCGTGCTGGATTGGGCGCGGCCGTCGGGCGGTGACAGCGTCAACGTGTTTTTGGGCAACAATTTGGGCGTGTTTAACCGGTTTGGCGATTCCGTGCAAACCGGTTTTGGAAACAGCGCCATCACGTCTGCAGACTTCAATCTAGATGGCAACATCGATCTCGCTTCCGTGAACACAAACAGCGACAACGTGTCTGCCTTGTTGGGCGATGGGACCGGCGCGTTTCCGACTCGCTTCGATATCGCGGTCGGCTCGCGTCCGATAGGAATCGTGAACGGCGATTTCGACGACGACGGGTTTCCCGATCTGGCGGTCATGAGCTCGACGGGCGCCCGCCAAACGCATGTGCTGTTCGGTCGCGGAAACGGTACGTTTTTGGAAATTGTCTCCATCCCCGTGGGGCAGCGGAATCCATTTTTTCTTGTCAAGGGCGACTTTAACGGCGATTCGGCTTTGGATTTGGCGCAAGTCAACAAAGACGACGATACGGTGTCCGTCATGTACGGTGACGGCTTGCGTGGTTTTTCGGATGCGTTCCATGTTCTTGTTGACGCTGATCCAGTGGGGCTTCAGGCGGGCGATATGAACGATGACGGCTTGGATGATTTGATTGTCAGCAGCCAAACGCATGAGAACGTATTGATCTTGCTGTCGCAGGCCAACGGCGACTTCATCATCGCTTCGCGTTATAGCATGGGCGATAGCGTGGACCGTATAGGCAAGGGCGATTTCGACGAAGACGGTGTATTGGATTTTGTGGTGGCCAACGGGAATACCGTCTCGGTCTTGTTGGGCGTTCAGGGCGAACTTTCTTCGCTTGATAACTCTATGGTTCCCGAAGATCAGCTGGCGTTGAACGAGGATGGATCCTTTACCCATATCGATCGTTTTGGTATGCGTTTTGAGTATGATGAGACTGGTTTACTAACAGCCGCCATGCTCAATGAGAGTGTTGGGATTACTTACGCCTACGATGCAGAGCAGCGGGTTGAAACCATTACCTATCCGACCAATCAGGATTATTCGTTCTCGTATCAAAACGGTAAATTACGCACCCTGACCGATCCCGCCGGGCGCGTCACGGTGTTTGAGATCGATGAGCAAAACAACTTAACTTCGATTACAGGCCCGGATGGCGCCGGCAATCAATACGCCTATGATGAATTTCACCGCATGACGAGCCTGACGACTCCGAACGATAAACTCTATCAATACAGCTACACAGAAAATGGATTGCTGGAGCAGATTGCGCTGCCAAACGATGAAATCCGCCAAGTGGCGCCAAGCAATCGACTCAGCGTTCCCAAAAGCGGACGTGTGGACGCCCAATCCGCACTGCCGGTCGTGATGACCAAAGACGTAAACGACGTATTCACGACGGGCGCCGGCACGCAGGTCTCTTACAAGACGGATCCGGTGGGCGCGGCGGAAGAGATCGTTGACGAACGTGGGTTTATCTTTCAGTTTGATCACAATGAGCAGGGAAGCTTGACGCAATCTCTCCTTCCCAATGGGGCGGAATACCGGTATCGCTACAACACCTCGGGCAATCTTGTCAGCATCGTCGATGATGATGGCGGAGTGTCTCTCTTTGACTATGACGAGAACGGCAACCTTGTAAAACTGACCACCCCCGGGGGGAGAGTTGTCCGAATCGCGTATAACGATGCGAATGTTCCGGTGGCGTATAGCTCGGGAGATATTGGATCGGTTACGAATGAGTATGATGAGCGCGGCATGCTGGCCGCTCAGACCAATGCGTTGGATCAGGTGCAACTTTACGAGTATGACGAGAACGGCAACATCGTGAAATACACCGATCCCGAGGGCCATGCCGTACCGTTTCAGTTGGATTCCGCCGGGAATATCCTGGCCGCGACCAACGTCAACGGCGACACGGTGTTCTTTGAATACGATTTGATGAATCGTCCCGTCGTCATGATCAATGAGCGCGGCGAGACGGTTCGCTTTGAATATGACAATATGGGCAACACGACCAAGATTCTCGATCATGAAGGCGCGGCAATCGAGATGGAGTACGACCCGATGAACGCCGTCATCGCGATGGTGGATCAACTTGGGGCGCGGAAGGAATTCGTCAACAACGAACTGCAACTGCGGGAGTCGCTTACGACGCGAAACGGCGAAACGGTGCGTTTTGAATACAATGAAAGCCGTGATATGACGGGGGTTGTGCTGCAGAATGGGGATCGGCAAACGTTTGAATACAATTCAATCGGCGCGATGACGACCATGAGCGACGCCGACAGCCAAGCGAATTTTGACTACGATTCCATGGGCCGGTTGCTGGGCGTCCGGTATGGTTCCGAGGACGCGCAAATTCTTGAGCCGGCAGCGGAGACTGCATTTGAGTACGATCGGGACGACATGCTGATTCGCTATACGGATCCGTCGGGTATGGATACGCATTTCACGTACGATTCCAGGCCGGTAATTCGCTCGATGACGACAAACCTTCTGCGCCTTGATTTCGATATCGACGCGGGCGAGCGTCTTGTGGGCCTTCATGCCGTGAGTGCGGATAATGTCACTGCGGAACTGCAACGCGACCTCAATTTGGCCAACATTGTCACGGCGATTACAAATTCCGTATCGGGAACAGTGATTTCAAGTTTTGCCTACGAATTGAATCCGATTGGCGAAGTTGCGCGTATGGTCGATCATAACGGGGATGAGCATAGTTACGAATATGATGAAACCAGCCAGTTGGTTTCCGCGCGGCATTCCGGCGTTATGGAGGATGAATTTTACACCTACGATATGCGCGGCAACCGAATCGCTTCACACTTGGATCCGGGACCCATTCTTTACGATGCGGCCAATCGCGTTTTAGAAGACAGCCGGTTTACCTACGAACATGACGCGGAAGGGAATCTGACGCGAAAAATCAACAAATCCAACGCCGCCGCCACCGTGTATACCTATGACGCGTTGAACAAGTTGATCGCAGTGGAAACGATTGGAGCCAACGGTTTGACGGAAGGTGTGAGCGTTTATACGTACAATCCCGCCGGGCAGCGCACCAGCAAAACCGTGAATGGGGTGACAACGAAATACCTGTGGAATACACGGAACCAACTGATCGCCGAGTACGATGGAGAGGATCAGTTATTGGCGACATATACGTACGGTCCAGGTTTGCAAACCTTGTTATCCGTCAAGCGCGGCGATTCGCAATTTATCTATCATCGGGATCATTTGCACAGCGTGATTCAAATCACCGACGCAGCCGGCGTGGTGGTCAATGAGTATCAATACGATAGTTTCGGACGGGTGATTTCAGCGCGGGAGGGAATTCCGAATCCATTCTTATACACCGGCGCCCAATACGATCCAGAGACGGGATTGTATTACATGAAGAAACGTTATTACGATCCCCAATTGGGGCGTTTTCTTCAAGAAGATCCAATGTTCAATCTGTCGGGTTACAACTTTTATCGTTATGTCAAAAACAATCCCATGAATCGCACGGACCCGGAAGGGACATTCTTGGTTGGCGGCGTTGCGGGATTGGGCGTGAACCTGATAGGCCAGGGCGTAAAATACGCCACGGACGATAAAAAAAATCAAGGCTTCTTAAGCAGCGTGTGCTGGGGATCATTGGTGTTTGACACCGTGTTGGGCGCCGCCACTTGCGGAGCGGGAACCGCTGTTTCCGCGGCACGTCACGCAAAGCACGCCGAAGCGGTGCGGAAAGGAATATTCGCTACGAATCGTTTTGCCGCGCCTTCGACATCAAGGGTGGCGCGTGCGGGGAACAGGTTCTTTAATAGCACCCGGGGTGGAAGATTCGCAAGAAATGTACTCACGAATCCCGCTGGAAACGCGGCGGTAGGTTCATTCGGGAAAGATCTTCTTACACGGGGGACGATTGATGCCAATACGCTTAGGGATTTCATCATGAATGGCGCAATGAACAAATTAGGCAACGGCGTCTCGCGTGATTTTAATGATGTTTCCGCAGACATTCTCGCCAATTCCGGTTTGGCGGCCGCGGAAGCGCTGAAGAATTGGAACGGCGACGGCAGCATCGTCAACTTTGAGGGCGGTCTTACATTGATTAAGTTTTAATCACGCATGTTTTCTTGAAACAACTAGTATGGTGTCAACGTTTTATTGACGGGTATCGATCCCCCCCACCCCCCTTAATAAGGGGGGGCAACAACGGATAATCATCCGTCATTTTATGATTGACAGACTACTAGATGTTTGACCGGTTTATCGCCCGGCAGCGTAACCGACGTTCGTAACATAAAACTTGCTTTTCTTATGCCGGTTTCAAATAGAAAAGTTCACTATGAATCATCCAATAATCTTTACAGCAGAGGTCATTGTAAACCCCTGATTGGATGATCCAGATAAACCTGAATGGAAGAAACTTGTAGGGTAGGCCGCGCCGTTCTGCACCACCGGATCACCTCCCGGTACGAGTACAAATAATACCAAGTTGCAGTAAGAATGTTGGTTGAAATCAAGTAAGCAGAAATGGTCATGGTGGGCTACGCTTCGCTTTGAGCCCTACAAATAAATCGAATCGCTTTCAATCTCTCAAATACTGTGCTTCTGGCTCGGCGGGAGCCTCGCCCTCCAAAACCCGGCTCGGCGGGAGCCTCGCCCTCCAAAACCTGGCTTGGCGTGAGCCTTGCGTTCCAAAACCTGGCCCGGTGGGAGCCTTGCCCTCCTAAAAAACAGACTTCCTAAAATACATTGTTTAGACAGATTCTTTCAAGTATATTTACATTGAGTTGGACAGATTGACGCACCAGCTGGAAGCTGATGCTCCCCGGTTGTGTACGGAGAGTAGCCCTATGGAAGAAGATGCGGGATGAGGGCGAAGAGAGCGATTGCTCCCTGTAATGCAATAGGGTACTTAGAGGTTTTTGTCTCCATAACCCCTCACTCCGTCCCTCTCCGAGAGGGCGAGGGCGATATATCCAGTGAAAGATCAGAAAAACGAGCATATCATAGCGCATGCGTAACATAAGAGAATAAGATAGAGACAGATTAATAATAGAGGGAAATCATACAATGAAAACAGAACAGGTTTTTGAATACACCGCGATATTTCATCCGGCTGAAGAGGGTGGATATACCGTTACCCTACCCGCATTGCCGGGTTGCATTACTGAAGTCGATACACTGGAAGAGGCGCGGGAGATGGTGCAAGATGCGATTCGAGGATAGTTGGAAGTCTTGGTAAAAGAATGCCCCTATTCCTACGAACGTTGAAGAATTGATTGATCTAGAATAATTAAATAAAGGTAAACCTCCGGCTTTGCCGGAGGTGGATGACTGGAAATGGTATTAGATGGATTGAACCGTAGCGTTGCAGGGCATGTAGATAAGGCCTCTCATGCCGAGGGCTGCTTCTCCGGCCTTGATGAAGAAGGGGCACATGCATTCGACGAGGTCGTAGCCTTCGTAGAAGTTGAAGGAAGAACCGGGGCCTTCTTCACGGGAGGTGACTCCGTAGGTGAGGCTGTAGGCTCCCTCTAACAGATTGAGGGATGAGATGTTGAAGGTGGTGATTCCTTCGCCTTCGATGAAATCGATATCACCATAGGCGACATCGGTGGCGCGGGTGTAGATGGGATCGCCTTCATCGGTGACGATGGAAAACCCGAAGATGGGATAGGGAATGCGCTGGCGGGTTTGCCAGTGGAACTCGATTTTGCAGGGGTCTCCGGATTGGAATGAATAGGCTTCATCGCCGTTTGCGTTGAACATTTTTACGGCGGTGAAGAGCATCTCATAAGTACCAAAGCGGTTGCGGAAGCGCAGTTCGGCGGGGGCTTCCTCTCCCCGTTGGTGAGCTTGTTCGAACTGATGCTGTTTATAGAGGGCGATCATCTCATGCGGAATGCCGTCGCCAAGGATTTTGCCTTGGTTGAGAACGATGGCACGGCTGCATAGAGATAAAACAGCGTCCATATCGTGCGAGACGACGATGATGGTTTTGCCGGAATCGCGGAGATGGCGGATGTGGTCTTTGCACTTGCGTTGAAAGCGCTGATCGCCGACCGCGAGGATTTCATCGACCAACAGGACTTCGGGCTGGACGTAGATGCCGATGGCGAATCCCAAGCGTAAAAACATGCCGGAAGAATAGTGTTTAACGGGCGAATCGATAAAGCCTTCCAGCTCGCTAAAGGCGATGATTTCGGTCATGCGTTGGGTGAGTTCGTGTTTGGGGATTCCTAACAGCGCGCCGGAGAGATAGACGTTTTCGCGCCCGGTCATTTCGAGATGAAAGCCGACGCCGACTTCAAGCAGGCTGGAGACGGTTCCGCCGACGTGGATGGTGCCGGCGGTTGGCTGGGTGATGCCGGCAATCATTTTGAGCAGGGTGCTTTTGCCGGAACCGTTATCGCCGATCAGGCCGACGATTTCGCCGCGTTGGATTTGCAGGTCCAATCCATCGATGGCGCGCAGATCGCGGGTTTTGCGGCGGCTTCTTCCGCCGCGCAGGATGGCTTCTTTCCACGTGCCTGCCTGCTCTTCGGAGAGTTGGAAGACTTTGGATAGACCGCGGCATTCGATGGCGGGTGAGGTGTCCGTGTTTTGTTCGATTATTGTAGAGTTCATAAGATT
>CAYVAZ010000145.1:0-2326 GCA_964449065.1 uncultured bacterium | reverse complement strand
CCAATGCGCGCAATTTTTCACACTATTTTCACAAAGTTTCGCAGCGGTGTTTGGCTTTGACTAACGCGCGGCGTTTTTGATTGATCCATTGTTTTAGGTTTTGGGCTTCTTGGCCCAGGCGTTTGAGGTGATCCTGTACGTGTTTGGGGTGCGGGGAGCCTTCGTGGTTGCGGTTCATTAAACACTGTACCGGATCGCTCAAGAGTTGGAACTCATCCAACGTAAGCGGTTTGATTTTGCTTTTTTCTAAAATATCGTTCAGGGCTTGGAACTCAAACTGATCTTTTGTTGCCATGCCCACCGCTTCGGACAGGATTTGGTAACTTTGGCGGAACGGCAATTCGCGGGTGCCGGACAAAAAATCGGCTAGATCGACCGCGTTTAAAAAGCCGCTAGTTGCCGCCGCTTTCATCTTTTGTTTGTTTACGATAAGTCCGTCAAATACCGCGGCCAGCATGGAGGATGCGCCGAAGGATTCGCGCACCGCATCCAAAAAGACATACTTCGACCATTGGGTATCTTTGTTGTAGCCGGAGAGGTTGCCGGAGTTCATCCCCAGCAGGGCGTTGGCGTATCCCTGCACGACGTGGAATTTGCCTTTGATGGCTTCGGCGAAATCGGGGTTGCGTTTTTGGGGCATGATGGAACTGCCGGTGGTCATTTCGCTGGGGAGTTTCAGATAGCCGAACTCATCGGTGGAGAAGAGAATCAAATCTTGGGAGATCACCGAAAGGCGTTTAAGCAGCATGGATAAGGCGAAGGCCATATCGGTTTCGGCTTCCCCTCTGGAAACCACCGCGTCTAATGTGTTTTCTTGCAGGCCGTCAAAGCCCAGCCATCGTGCGACTTTTTCGCGGGGCAGTTCCCAGGTGGTGCCGTAGGATGCCGCGGCTCCCAGGGGAGAGGTGTTGACGCGGTGATAGAGGCTGATGAAGCGTTGGGCATCGCGCAATAAGCCCTGGCTGTAGGATGCCGCCCAATGCCCCCATGATGTCACAGTGGCCTTGCGGTGGTGGGTATAGCCGGGCATCACCGTTTTGAGATGCGAGCGGGCGTGTTGATTGAGGGATTTGACGAGTTCTTGAATCTCTTCGGCAAACTGTAAGATCATTTCGCGGATGTAGAGTTTCATATCGGCGGCGACTTGATCATTGCGGCTGCGGCCGGTGTGCAGTCTGCCGCCGATTTCTTTACCGCAGACTTTGGTGATATAGGCTTCGATGTTGATGTGGACATCTTCCAGCGCTGGATTAATCTGCCATTTGCCGGATTGGAATTCGTCTTCCAAGCGGTTCAATGCCATCATCAGAGATGATAGCTCTTGGAATGAAAACACTTGGATGTCATACAAACCGCGGGCGTGGGCTTGGTTGGTCCAGATATCGTAAGGGACTAACACACGGTCTGCGGGAGGCAGACCAACGACATCCCGGCCGGCCGCGAAGGACACGAACGCGGCATCCGGTTCGCCTTTGGCGGAAGATTGCCATACGGGTTTTTTCACGAATGAATGCTCCTATTGTGGATTTGCAATAGAAATCTGTGCTCAAGTTTACATTGGAATGGGTGATAAGCAAAAGGATATGACAGGCTGGCAAAACGTCTATTATTTGTAGTGCAGGCATACCGGACGTTCCGATGAATTGGATAGGTGCATCGCCGGATAGCTTTTATCATACGCAGCCGGTGCGGCAGGGGGAGGGAATGAATGTAATGTTAGCCCCGCGCGGCATCAATAGTTTTTTACACGGAGTGAGCCATAAAAAAGTGCCTTACTCTATAAAGTGTGCGGTTCATCTCCGCAAGGATAAGATGTTCAATATATTTTCGAAAGGAGAATCAAATTATGTATCTACATTGGTCAGGCGTTCATCAACCGGTTGGAAAGATGGTTATTCTATTAACCGTGTTGGGAATGAGTGTATTTGCCTTCGCTGAAAAAACTTCCCTCATTCAACCGTATACAGAAAACCCTCACTATTTCGCGTGGGACGGTACTCCTATTTTCGCTTTGGGCGCAACAGGCTACCAAAGTTGGACGCCGATTAGCCGAATAGAAACAGTAGATTTCCACGCGCAATTCAACCGGTTGGCACAGGTGATCCATGAGATTGACAGCCCCCATGTTAAAGGCTTTGTGCGCTGTCTTCCCTACGATCCAAATGGGATCCATGATGGTGATATTGGTAAGATTATCCAGCCCTGGGTCAAAACCGAAGATGGCCGGTACGACTTAACCCGGTTTTCACCGGCATGGGAAGAACGCCTGTGTGATTACTTGCAAACCGCTTTAGAACACGAATTTGTGGTTTCCCTTGAAGTATGG
>CAYVAZ010000144.1:0-12447 GCA_964449065.1 uncultured bacterium | reverse complement strand
GGTATGAAATATGGAAACACCGCTATGAAACCGTTAATGGAACGGCTGATTTTACTCAATTGCAAAACTGGACAAACAAATATACGGACACACTAAAACAGTACAACATCGAACAAGAAAATTTACGAAAAGCCATCCTCTCCAATCAAAGTTTAATTGTCACGATCGATACAAATATCGAAAGTCTGCGGGATCAGCCGGAGATTGTAAAAATTCATGAAACCCGCAAGCAATATGTCCAAGATGAAATATCCGTCTTGGCATCCGGCATCAACAGCGTGGAAGCATCCCGCAGAGTGGCCGACAAACTGCTGGAAGAAATCAATGCCGAACTCAACATCTGGACGTGGGAAGAGGTATTTGAATACGGCTGGGAAATATTCTTATCCTATTACAACGCGGAAGTATACAGCTATAGCACTGAAGAAGGCTTAGAACGAAGTCTGACATACGGCGAGATAGCCATTGCCCTATGTGTATTTGTCTTTGGTTGGATCATCGCGCGGTTTATCAGCAAACTCATCGGCTATGTTTTAACCCACCGGTTCAAGGTAGAACATGGAACCGTTGTTACGGTTCGTTCGCTCTTTTTTTATATTGTCATCGCGATTCTTATACCAATATCATTGAGCACCGTAAGGGTTGATCTGACCGCATTCGCGTTTCTTGGCGGTGCGCTGGCGATTGGGTTTGGTTTTGGTTCGCAGCAAATTTTCAGCAATTTTATCAGCGGCATCATTATGCTGCTGGAACGTCCCGTGCGGGTGGGCGATATCGTGGATGTGGGCGGTGTGACCGGAAAGATATCACAAATCGGCCTGCGCAGCACACTTCTCAATACTTGGGATAATCAAGATGTCGTGATTCCCAACAACTACTTTCTTGAAAACCGTTTCACCAATTTCACGCTGGAAAATTGGATTATCCGCTGTATTGTGACCGTAGGAGTCGCCTATGATACGGATACAAGGCAAGTGCAAAAATTAATCAGTAAAGCCGTGGAAGAACACGGCTTGATCTTAAAATTTCCCGAACCGTTTATTGTATTTAAAGAGTTTGGGGATAGTTCTCTTAATTTCTTCGCGTATTTTTGGGTCGACATGAAAAATTGCAACCGGTTGTTGGTCGAAAGCGATATTCGGCACCGCATCACAAAATTATTCCGTGAAAACGATATTGAAATCCCCTTCCCGCAGCGCGATTTGCATTTCCGGTCAGGCAAACCGGTGGACGTACGGATTTTACACAATTCTCATGATCTCCAAGACAGTCTCTCACCGACAGAGAAATCTGCGCCGGATGGCACAATCGGCCTAAGCGGCCCGCAAGCCCCGCTGCCTTAAACCCTTATCAATTTCCGCCGCGGTCTATAGAATCTACTTCTATACATTTACGATGGGTATGCGCGGTGGTTTCTCAATTTGTACACAAACGCAAGGTAGAGTTTTCGGATACCGACATGGCGGGTATCATGCATTTTTCGCGGTTTTATATCTTTATGGAATCAGCGGAACACGCGTTTTTCCGCTCATTGGGGTTTTCGATCCATACCGATATCAACGGCCGGCACTTCGGCTGGCCGCGCATCCACACGGAATGCGAGTTCCACCGTCCTCTGCGCTTTGAAGACGATGTGGAAATCCGTCTACTCATCCGGGAAATCAAAGAACGCACGATCTGGTATGAGTTTGTGTTTACCAAACTGAATACTGACCCGCCGGAAGAAGTGGCGCGCGGAAAAGTGAAAACAATTTGCGTAACGTTCGACCCAAGTAAATCAATCATGAAATCAGCCGCGATACCGGAAGAAATCCGGTCAAAACTATCCGAACATAACGACAACGAGTAAAGGAGAATGGTATGAGTGATGCAGCAAATCAACCCGGAATGACATGGCTGTTTTTTGCCCTGATGACGGTTGGGTGTTGGGGATTGTACGGCGTGTTTTTACACACCGGCCAAATCGCAATGGCCGACCCCATCAACGGCCGGTATAAAGCCTTTTTGTTTGTAGGAATCGCCTACTTTTTGATCGCCGTTCTGGCTCCGTTGGTGGTGCTTATGGCAAATGGTGCCAACTGGAATTACCCCGCCGGCGGGATGTGGTGGTCGTTGATCGCCGGGGCCGTCGGCGCGGTAGGCGCCTTTGGCGTATTGCTGGCATTCGGCGCGAAAGGTATGCCGAGCGTGGTCATGTCGATCATCTTTGCCGGCGCCCCAATCGTAAATGCCATCGTCGCGCTTTCTCTTCATCCGCCCGCGGGCGGCTGGGGATCACTCAAATGGCAGTTTGTAGCCGGAATATTAATGGCAGCCATAGGCGGGTGCATGGTCACATTGTATAAACCGGGCGGCCCGCCACCAAAAGCCAAAACGGCCGTTCATGCGGAGGTTTCGCAAACAGCACAAAAATGAGTACAACGAAGCCGGCCAGACAAGCCATAGAAGAGAATCAACTGTTTTTGTTAAACCACTTGCTGACCATTGCAAGCGGCAGCAATTCGTTTTATCAAATCAAGTTGAAAGAAGGGGGATTGCTGTCTACTTCTCCCCGCTCTTTGGATGAGTTTTTTGCGCGAATGCCGTTTACCACCAAGCATGAGTTGGCGGCTGACCAGCAGGAAAACCCGCCGTTCGGCACCAATTTAACCTTTGCGTTAAGCGACTACACCCGCTTTCATCAAACCAGCGGCACGACGCGCCGTCCAATCCATTGGCTGGATACCGAAGACAGCTGGCAAGCGATGCTGCAAACATGGAAGAAAGTGTACCGCGCCGCCGAAGTGCATGTTGACGACCACATCTTTTTCGCGTTCTCGTTCGGCCCGTTTTTGGGATTTTGGACCGCGTTTGAAGCGGCGGAATCGCTTGGCTGCATGTGTGTGCCCGGCGGGGGGATGAGCAGCACGGCGCGCTTGCAAATCATGCGGGATATCCAAGCCACCGTCTTATGCTGCACACCGACTTATGCGCTGCATTTGGCGGAAACGGCACGCCATCATAACTTTGATTTGTCATCCCTGCATGTAAAAAAACTGATCGTTGCGGGAGAACCGGGCGCCGGATTGCCCGCGACCCGCAGCCGGATTGAAGAGGCCTGGAACGGGGCGCGGCTGTTTGACCACCACGGCATGACGGAAGTGGGGCCGGTAAGCTATGAGATGGCAGACACACCGGGTTATCTGCACATCGATGAATCGGCGTTTATTGCGGAAATCTTGAATCCGGAGACCTTACAGCCGGCGGCTGAAGGCGAAACCGGCGAACTGGTGTTAACCACACTAAGCCGCATCGGAATGCCGCTGATCCGCTACCGGACAAGCGATTTGGTCAAACCGGATTGGAGCGGCCGACCCAAGTTTAAAACGGATGACCTGGCGCTTAAGGGCGGCATCATCGGGCGGCTGGATGATATGGTGGTGGTGCGCGGTGTGAATCTGTTCCCCTCCGCGGTGGAGGATGTGCTGCGGTCATTTAAAGAAATTGTGGAGTACCAAGTAAAAATCTTCGAAGAACAATCGATGACGCAGGTTGCGCTGGAAATCGAAGTCACGGATTCATGCGAAAACGCGTACAAATTGGCACACGCGATAGAAGCCGAATTCAAAGAAGCCTTCCAACTGCGCATCCCGGTCACCGTTATGCCCACCGGTTCCCTGCCCCGGTATGAGATGAAAGCCAAACGCTGGATCCGAGAGTGAAAAATGGTGAAAAAACAAAAAATAAGTGTTAATATTTCTGAACAATCCGGGAAAATCAGGGGGAATTGTTTGATTCTGGCTTGTTTATCCGGTAAGATTTTGGTCTGACAGAAAACCCGTTTTTAGAGGATTGATCTCACCATGGCAAGAACCGAGCCGCTTGAAACATTGACATCCAACCCGAAAGAATTCATTCAGCGCATGAAAGATTCTGGCGAGCGCGTCATCCTCACCGTGGATGGCAAGGCCGAACTGGTCGTGCAAAGCGCGGATGTTGATTCCAACATTGTTTATGATGATGACCTTGAAATTGACTCGGAAACGGAAGCCATTCTGTTAAAGAGCCTAGAATCAACAGATGAGGATCAATGCGTGGAGGCTGGGCCTGTTCTTCAGAAATTACTTGACGAGCAGAAGGCGCGGATATCATCTTAACGGTTCATCATGAAATATCGAGTTGTTTTCAACCCTATTGCTCTTGCCAATATTGAAACGTTACGGGGATGGCTGCATGAGGGGGCACCAACAGCATCGCGGAAATGGATGGAAGGATTAATTGGAAGTATCTTTTCACTGGATGAGATGCCATACCGCTGCCCCATTGTTCCAACAAAAAATCTGCCGAAAGATGTTCGCTGCATGGTGTACAAACCGTATAAGATTTTTTACAGAGTTGAGGAGGATCGAGTCATCATCCTTCACATTCGCCACACGTCCCGCAAGCCGGTGTAGTACAGTGTCAACGTTTTATTGACGGGTGTCGATCCCCCCCCTTATCAAGGGGGGCAACAACGGATAACCAGCCGTCATTTTTTGATTGACAGACTACTAGTTTAATCCGGAGAATTTGTTTGAATCCAACCCGATTTATTGGTAAGATTTAAATCAACTTATAAGACCGTTGGTAAAGGATTGATTCCATCATGGCAAGAACCGAGCCGCTTGAAACATTGACATCCAACCCGAAAGAATTTATTCAGCGCATGAAAGATTCGGGCGAGCGCTTCATCCTCACCGTGGATGGCAAGGCGGAACTGGTCGTGCAAAGCGCGGATGTTGATTCCAACATAAATGATAAATATGATCATGTTGTGGATGAAGAAACGGAAGCCATTCTTATAGAACGCTCCAAACAGGCAGAAGCGGGTTTAGGAAGACCAGCAAAAGAAGTATTGGAAGAGTTTAGAGCACGCCAAAACGCACGGCTATGAAATATGAAGTGATATTTACACCTCTTGCTGAAGAAGACCTAATCCAGGTTTGGAATTGGCTTGACAGTAACGCCCTTCACGTTCCGACGCTTCGATAGATAAATTTATTCAAACCATTTACTCGTTGGATGAAATGCCGTTTCGTTTTCCAAAGGCGCAAATAAAACGATTTTCCAAAGATGTGAGAAGTATGGTATACAATCCTTACCGAATTTACTACCAGGTAATCGGTGATAAGGTTTTTATCCTTCAAATTCGCCATACATCCCGGAAACCGGTCTAGTTCAATCCTTCTTATTGTTATATAACTATAAATTCAGTACAAAACTCTTAAGGAGAACATTTCATGTCGCTCACTAAATCAATTCTTGCTATATGCATAGTAACCGTAACCTCTGCTTATCAAACCATCGCCGCTCCCAGTGATTCATTCGGAACGATTGAACTCATCCGCGATCAATGGGGCGTGCCGCACATTTTCTCGGAGACCGATGCCGGAGCCTTCTACGGCTTGGGTTACGCCACCGCGGAAGACCGTGCGTTTCAGATGTATTACACGCTGCGCTCCGTTCAGGGCAGGCTTGCCGAAGTGTTGGGAGAAGTCAAAAAGGGCAACCGTGATATGACGACCGTCGATCACGATATCAAGATGCGAACCTTCGGCTTTTACCGCAAAGCCCATGAAGTGGCAGGCAATTTGGATACAGAAACCCAAGCCCTGCTGCAAGCCTATTGCGATGGTGTGAATGATTTCATTAAAGCCAACCGGGATCATTTATTATATCTGTTTGAAGAATATGATATCCAGCCGGAACCCTGGCAGCCCGGCGACTGCATTGCCGTGTGGTGGGGATTGGGACGCTTCTTCGCCTCGGAAGGTCTGCACGACCTCATGGTGTATAACCGCCTGCAAAGCGGGAATGACCGCGGTTTTGATCAACCCCGAATTGTTGATGATTCCGCTGCCGTGGTTAAACGTGAAGATGTCAGCGATGAGTGGATCGCGGAAGTTGAAGCCTTTATGCAGAAGCACGGTTTGGCGGAACCGGAGGAAAACAACGATCCCAACGCGCCGAAGTTCAGCCATGCCTGGGTTGTTGGCAAAGACAAAACCACTGACGGTACCGCTGTGTTGTGCAGCGACCCGCAAACACCGGTACGCAATCCATCGCTGTTTATGGAATATCACTTTCAGGGAGAAACATTTAACGCGCGCGGAATGGGTGTGCCCGGAAGCCCCATCATCCTCATCGGCTGGACGGAAAACGTGGCGTGGGGATTAACCGCGCTTGGCGCCGACCAGGCTGATCAATTCCGCCTGAAAACCGACAGGGATCATCCCAACCAATACTTTCATGACGGCGAATGGAAAGACATGTCCGTATGGGAAGAAACGATCAAAATCAAAGGGAAAGATGACCATACGCTTACGCTCAAAGAAACCCACTACGGCCCCATCGTCTCACACATCGCGCATGATGTGCGCCGGGGGCAGGAAGTTGCGCTCAAACGGGTACCCACATGCGAGAGCGACCGGGAAACCATCCAAGGATTTATCAATATGATCCGCGCGGATGATGTTGAATCGTTTATCGCGGCGGCGGAAGGCTGGCGGTTCCCCAGCGCGAATTTGGTGGTGGGCGATAAGCACGGCAACATCGGTTTCTCACTCATTGCCGCGATTCCGGTGCGGTCATCCAAGGCGCTTGAACACGGCAGGGCCGCGCATGACGGCACCGGCAGCATCCACGATTGGCAAACCATGCTGCCCCATCATCTCATGCCGCATGTGATCAATCCGAAGCGGGGGTATCTATCCAGCGGCAACCACCGCGCGATTGAATCGTTTTACCCGGCCTCGATGGGAGCCAGCACCGGTTCGGGCGGTGAGAGCAACCGCTCATGGCGGTTAAAACAGCGGCTCTCCGCCCAAGATCAATTCACACCGGAAGATGTGTTGGATATTCACTATGATTCGACCAATGCGGTTAAGCGGGGATTGTTGAAGCTGGGCTATCACATGCGTGACGTGCAAGAAACCTTTTTGACCAAAGACGCCAAAAAGACGTTGGATCATTTGGAAGAATGGTACAAAAACGGCGCGGCATCCGTAATTGAAAACAAAGGAACGGAATTAGCCAACGTGATTCCGACCATGTTTCGGATGACGCAGTCGCCTCTCACACAAATCTATGGCGGCAGCTACTCCGGCTTGTGTTTGATGCTGAAGACAATCAACAAGCATTTGGAAGAAAACCCGAAATTGGAACTCAATGAGATGGAGCAGGAATACATCGATTACACCTTAAACCGGGCATGGAAAAGCGCGTTAACCCGGTATGGCGATGATCCATCCCGATGGAACGCTATTGCCAAACAACAGATTAAGAAGCGCGCGCTGGGCTATTTTGAAACGCTGGACGGCTTTGGCTCTTTGGATGAGGGGCAGGATTTAAACTATCCCTTATTGCAAAACGTGGATGGCGGGACCATTCTTTCGCAGGCAGCACAATCCTACACGCAATGGGTGCCGATGGGCGATTTGGATTCCGCCCGCTCGCTGCTGCCGATCGGCCAGTCAGAGCACCCCGGCAGCCCTTATTACAAAAGCAATATGGAGGATTGGGCGAAGGGAACGCTGCATCCCGCGCCGATCAGCCGGGAGGCGGTGATGGAGGTAAAATTTTCGATGGATATTTTATCTCATTAAATTACAATATTTTATGAATATTGACTTTATAGGAGTTTTCAATGAGTTCTTCTAAGTGGAAACATTTTGAGGAATTACCAACCGATTTGATGAAAACAGAAAATACTGAGCTTACTGGTTTGAGTCAAATATGGATTGAACAATCTGCCAGATTAAAAAAAAGCGATGTTATAAAAGAATTTCACGAAAAACTTAAAAGAGAATGGGCAATAGAGACTGGTGTTATTGAAAATCTTTATTCCTTAGATAGAGGAACTACTGAAGTTTTGATTCAAAGTGGTTTCGAAACAAGCCTAATCCCTCATGGTTCAACCGATAAACCTGCAGATCTAGTTATTTCAATTTTAACCGATCAAAAAAATGCTTTAGAAATGCTTTTTGATCATGTATCTAATAAACGAGGACTAACAAAATCTTTCATCAAAGAATTGCATTCATTACTTACTTTAAATCAGCATAAAACTGAAGCAATTGACCAACTTGGCAGGCGAATTGAAATAGATTTAATTAAGGGTGACTGGAAGAAAATGTCCAACAACCCAAGAAGACATGATAATGGAGTGATTCATGAATACTGTCCGCCAGAACATGTTGAAAGTGAAATGGACCGTTTAGTTGAATTGCATAAATATCATCAAGAATTGTCTATTTCACCAGAAATACAATCTGCTTGGTTACATCACAAATTCACCCAAATCCATCCATTTCAAGATGGAAACGGAAGAGTTGCAAGATGTCTTGCATCACTTGTATTCATAAAAGCAGGATGGTTTCCCTTAGTTGTACATAGAGATCAAAGGTTAGAGTACATAGAAGCATGCGAAAATGCAGACCAAGGTAATTTAAATCCATTAATCAATTTATTTGCTAAAATCCAAAAAAAGTCTTTTGTTAAAGCACTTAGTCTTTCGGAAACTCTCCTCCATAAAAGTGAAAATGAAACCATTGTCATTGATACTGCTATACAAGTCATAATGGAAAAGAAAAAACGGGAAAAGAAAGAACAAGAAACCGTAACTTTTAAATCTTCAATTGTTGAAGATTATACCAAAATGAGATTAGAAAAAACCGCTGAAAAGTTACAAGAAAAGTTAAATAATATTGGAAGTAACTACAGAGCAGTAACTGAAAGCAGCGATATATCCAATCATTATTGGTTTAAATCTCAGATAGTAAAAATCGCGAAAGATTTAAATTATTTTGCTGATACAAGATCCTACGCAAAATGGGTTAGATTAAAAATTATAGAAGATCGACAAGTAGAAATCATGGTATGTTTTCACTCTTTAGGAGTTGAATTTTTAGGGATTATGGCGGTTTCTGCGTTTATAGATTACAGAGATCGTGATGATGAATCAAATTTGACGAAAAGTATTGATGGCCCTTATTCGCTTACGGATGAAATATTTCAGTTTTCTTATAAAGAAGATCCTACATCCATAAAGAAAAGGTATGAAGAATGGTTAGAAAAAGCAATTATTGCGGGCTTGGATCAATGGAGACGACAAATTTAGTTATATGTTCCTAGGCATCTTCCTCGGCCTTGTTGCCGCTACATTGCAATCATCAGCCTATGTCGCGTCGCGCGCCGATCAGCCGGGAGGCGGTGATGGAGGCAGCAGAGAGTGAAACGATGTTGACTGATTAAAATAGAACAAAATGTAGGGTGGATCACGTCCTTAAGAACCACCGGTTCAAGCCTAACCGATGTTGAATATCCTGGATCATGGTATAATCTTTCTTATGGAAGGAATATAAAGACCATGCGTAAATTGCGGACGCTGGATGAAGTGGAAGAAGAATATTTTCATGATCATCCGGATGAAGTGGAAGACTATTTGAATGTAATCTTCGATGAATATGCGAAAGACCGGGATATAGGTGCCTTGCTGTCATCACTTCGCGTCATCACCCGTGTGAAGGGCATAACCGCTACCGCCGAAGCGGCGGGAATGACACGCAAAGGTCTGCAAAAAGCCTTATCTCAAACGGGCAATCCAAAATTCGAAAGTATGAACGCAATCCTGCAAGCAATGGGCTACCGTCTCACCCCGCAGAAGTTAACCTGATATGGATTCATTTTATTGAACCATCCAACCCACTAAAGAGCATTTATCCATGATCCTTGGTATCTTCCTCGGCCTTATTGCCGCTACATTGCAATCATCAGCCTATGTCGCGTCGCGGGTGTATTTGCACCGCCATCAAAGCAGTTCGCTGAATTTGATGGCGATCTCGCATATTATTATGGGGGCGCTGTCCGCGGTGATTCTTCCCTTTATCTGGCCTGATGATCCCCCGGCATGGAGTGATTTGCTGCTGCCGGTTTTGGGGATGTCGATCTGTTATATCATCGCGCAAACCGCCCTGTTTTTGTCTTTGAAATTTACCGCCGCCTCGCGCGCCGCTCCCTTGCTGAGTTTAAAGGTGTTTATCCTTGCGCTGCTGAGCCTTCTCGTTTGGGGAGAGATGCTTTCCCTGCTGCAATGGGGCGCGGTGTTTTTCAGTATCCTGGCGGCGTTTATTTTGAACGGGTCGGGCGGAAGCATGGCCGGCAAAAGCATCGCCGGGGTGATGACCGCCTGCTTTTGCTACGCGCTTTCCGATGTCAGCATCCGCGCGCTGGTGCTGGAATTTGCCGAAAGCGGGTTGTTTTATGCCTCGGTGCTGACCGTGTGTTTGAACTACACCTTTTGCGGGATCGTTGCCGTGGCTGCTATCCGCTATTTGCCTGCCCGTACCCCAAAAATGTGGATGGACACGCTGCCGTTTTCTATCACGTGGTTCTTCGCGATGTTCTTCCTGTTCGCTTGCTTCGGGACGATTGGAGTGGTCTTCGGCAATATCGTGCAGTCGTCGCGGGGGATTATCTCAATCTTAATGGGCTGGCTGATTTCGCATTTGGGGCATGTGCATGTGGAAGAGAAGGTTGAGAGCGGCGTGCTGACGCGGCGCATTTTCGCGGGGATACTTATGGCTGCCGCAATCGCGTTGTTTTATGTAGAGGCGTGAAAAATTGAGATTATGCAGGCCGAAAGATTTTTAACTGCAATTCCTTGATCATGGCATAATGTTTATTGTTGGCGGTGAATAACATTTCGTTGGTTTCAACTGCCGTAGCCGCGATGAGTGCATCGGCCAAATGAATACCGTGAGTCAAAGCATACTGTTCCATATACACGGCGGCGCGGTGACCGGTGTTTTCATGCAGCGGCAGGATTTGAAACGCGTACTGGAACAAAAAATCCCGGATAATTTTTAATTCACGTTGGCTTTTCATCCCTTGCAGCATTTCAAGGTATGTGATGGTTGATATCAAACGGTTATCGGCTTTATCCACCGCATTGGCTGCTTTGCGGTTTCCGCGTAAATACCAGATTAGAATATCGGTATCATAGATCATCAAAACGCCCTTTGCGAAGCTGACGGACATATTCACCGACATTGTCAGTCTCTTCGCGTTCGTTCCACAATCCGAATGCAGGGTGGCTGGCGGATGATTTTTGTGCATCGTCTTGCTTTTGTACCGGTGTAATGATTCCCTTTTCTTTGCCCCGGTGGGTTAGCGTTACGTTCTCATTACGCTCCAGCGCTTTCAATATCTCTTTCATTTTGTGCCGCAAATCCAAAATGGTTGCTTTCATTCAAATTCTCCTAGAGCAATTCAGGTTTGCGTAGAGGTACAAAGTGTACATACATGTACCGGCTGGAAGCCGGTGCTGCCCGGCTATTCAACTCTGAAACGCTCTAAAGTGTACATCAGAAGCGTATATTTAAATAATGTCAAATTCAACCGCATTTTTGGAAAGCATTTTTAGAAAGAGCACTTTGCCAACCGGATCAAAATCACGGCAAAAATAAACGTCCGAGAATCATAAACGTCCAAGTATCATTTCCATCCTGTCAAATCTATGCTATGTTTCTTGAAAATCTGCTATGGAGTGAGGATGCACACATGGAGCCACTGAAATCAAAAACCATCTATAACATGGAAGTCAACGTATTTGCCGATAAACACAAACTGGGGCAGGCCGCCGCGCGGTTTTCGGCGCAAAAAATTCGGGACGCGATAGACCATTATAAAACCGCGCGGGTTATCTTCGCGACGGGCGCGTCGCAGTTTGAGTTTTTGCAAGCGCTGGTGGAAGAAGACCTTGCTTGGGAAAATGTTCAGGCCTTTCACTTGGATGAGTATGTTAATCTACCGATTAACCATCCCGCCAGTTTCCGCAAGTATTTGAAAGAACGCTTATTCGATATTGTGAAACCGGCGGAAGTGCACTACCTCAACACCGACGCGGATAATTTGGAAGCGGAATGCGGGCGCTATTCGCAATTGCTGGAAGAAGGGGATATCCATATCGCCTGCATCGGTATTGGAGAAAACGGCCATATCGCGTTTAACGACCCCCCGGTGGCGGACTTCAACGACCCCAATGCGGTGAAGATTGTGGAGCTGGATGAAGCCTGCCGCAAGCAGCAGTACGGCGAGGGCTGGTTTGATACGATGGAAGCGGTGCCGACTCATGCCCTTACGCTGACGGTGCCCAGCATTATGCACGCGCAGTGCATCAGTTGTGTGGTGCCGGATGAGCGGAAATCGGAAGCGGTGTATAACGCGCTCAACGGCCCGGTGGAAACCACCTGCCCGGCATCGATTTTGCGCACGCATCAAAACGCTTATCTATGGCTGGATGTGCCGGCGGCCTCGAAGTTGGATTTTGAGTGAGGTATTTGGAACCGCGAATGGACTCGAATGAATGCGAATTAAGTAACTGATGTTACGCAACTGATGATCTAATATTGCTAAAAAAGGGGTTTGTTA
>CAYVAZ010000143.1:0-12492 GCA_964449065.1 uncultured bacterium | reverse complement strand
AAATGCTTTGGGGGAGACAAAGCGTTGTTTTTCAGGTTAATTTCCTTCAGTCAATGACATTGCCCCCTACCCCCCCCTTATCAAGGGTGGCAACAACGGATAACCAGCCGTCATTGTTTGATGGACAGACTACTAGCCCAATTTGATCATCTACGCTTGCTCTATATGAACAAACATTCTTATTGCAACTTGGGATAATGTCCTTTATTTTTTGACGCTTTAAAAAAACGCAATAGTAAGCCTTTGTAAACAAATGACGGAACGGTTTTCTGTCAGAACAATCTTAAATAACAATGAGAACGCTTTCCGTTTAGTGGGATTTCTGAATCAATCCAATCCGTTTTTTAACGGTTTTCAAAAACCAAGCCGCGGTCTTGATTCCGTTATAAAAACATTCTAAATCAAACTTCTCGTTCGGTGCATGAAGGTTATCATCCGGCAGCCCAAAGCCAATTAAAATCGCATCCACATTCAGCATTTCCGACAACGCGGACACCACAGGTATCGATCCGCCTTCCCGAATAAACACCGGCTCCGCGTCAAAACCATTTCGCAAGGCATTAACCGCTGTTTCCATATAAGGCGAATCTTTCGGGATAAACACGGGATTCCCTCCCCCTTGATGTTTGACCGTTATCGTCACCGTATTCGGGGCAATTTCCCGTACATATTCTTCAAACCGTTTCCCAATCAAATCCGGTGTCTGATTTGCTACCAACCGCATCGTAATCTTGGCCCCGGCAGAAGACGGCAATACCGTCTTACCGCCCTCTCCCTGATACCCGCCATAAATTCCGTTGATCTCAAAGGTAGGCCGCGCGCCTTTGCGTTCTATCGTGGTATATCCTTCTTCGCCAAACAGTTCCGTTACGCCCAGTTCGTTTTTGTACTGCTCATCGCTCCACGGCAGTTGCGCCAAAGCATTCCGCTCCCAGTCCTCCAACGGTTTCACGTCATCATAAAATCCAGGAATCAGAATCCTCCCTGTTTCATCCTTCATTCGGGCAATGATTTGACACAACACTTCCAGCGGATTCGCGATCGTCCCCCCAAACTGCCCCGAATGCAAATCGCTTTTCGCGTTTTCCACCAGCAACTCCACCGCATGGATCCCCCGTAACCCGTAACAAATGCAAGGAATCCCTTTTTGATATTGAGCGGTATCGCTAATCAGCACCACATCGCATTGTAACTTCTCTTGGTTCTCTTGAATAAATTTCTCCAGCGTGTCACTGGCAATTTCTTCTTCGCCTTCTATCAAATAAATGATATTGACCGGAATGTCTTCTCCGGAATTGCGCAGCGCATCCAAAGCCTTCAAGTGCGCGTAAATCTGTCCCTTGTTGTCGGTTGCCCCGCGGGCGTAAATCTTCCCATCGCGTATTGTCGGCTCAAACGGAGGTGTCTCCCAAAGTTCCAGCGGTTCGGGAGGCTGCACATCATAATGCCCATATACCAACACGGTGGGTTTATCATCCCCGGAGTGATGTCTCCCATAAACGATAGGATTTCCGTCGGTATGAATGATTTCCGCATTCACATCATGAACCTTCAACTCATGCCATAAATACTCCGCCGCGATTTCACAGTCTTCCTTATGCTCCGTTTTCGTGCTCACGCTGGGAATCTTCAAAAACTCAACCAATTCAGAAAGAAACCGGTCCTGGTGATCGCTGATGTATTGAATTGCCTTTTCCACAAGCATAACCTTTCATGAAAAACAATCGTTGTTGAAATAAATTTACAAGATTTTACCCGAATTCACTTGGTTTCCTAACGGATTGGCTGGCATAATATTGTGTGAATAACCAAATTGGCTATGATATGTTAACTCTAGAAATGATAACGGGTACCGTTCAAAAGCTGTATTGAATTGAAATGAATGCCATGTATGGAGCGGAACAATGAAGCGATTGGTCATCGGTGTCTTTTTATTTTTAATAGTATTGATTGGATTTTTGGGTTACTTCACCTATACCCAAATCACAGTGATGAACCGTCCTTGGGGACAATCTCCTGAAGATGACTTTATTATAACCATCGAAGAAGGAAAGTCCGCCAAAGATATCGCCAATCAGTTGGTTGAAGAAGGAGTCGTGGATAACCCCAATATGTTTGTCGTCATGGCAGACCTGCGCGGTTTCGCCGATAAACTGAAAGCCGGTGAATATATGATTCGCGGCGCCTCTACTCCTGCTGAAATCATGGATTTATTCGCCATCGGCTGGAATTACCGGCACAGCATTGTCATCCCCGAAGGATGGACACAAGGCCAAATCGCGGCCCGCTATGATACTACGGGCATTTGTTCCAAAGAAGACTTCTTTGCCGAATGCCACACCCGCAGCGATGTCTTTCCCTTCGTTATTGTACAGGCCCCGGATGGCGGCAACGCGGCGCTTGAAGGCGTCCTCTTTCCGGATACCTACAAATTCATTAAAAACACCCCCGCCGAACGCATCGTCAACCGCATGGTCAGCCGCTTTAACACCGTGTGGGAAGAAATAATGACCGTTGCTCTTGAAAATCCGGATGAAGACTACTGGTGGCGTCCCGGCGAACAAGCCACCAAAAAGAACATGCACGATGTGGTTGTGCTGGCATCCATCATCGAACGGGAAGTAGCCAAGGAAGAAGACCGCCCCAAAGTCGCTTCGGTTTTCGTAAACCGCTTACAGAAAAATATGCCCTTGCAAACGGACGCGTCGCTTTATTACTACACCGGAAAATCCAGCCAAGAACTGACCAAGGAAGATTTGCAGGAAGATCACCCTTATAATACCTATGTGAATACAGGATTGCCGCCCTCCGCAATCGGCAACCCCGGCAGAAGCGCGCTCCGAGCCGCCATGTTTCCAGCGGATACCGATTATCTCTACTTCCTCTCATTACCGGATGGTACAACCCTCTTCGCCAACACCCACGACGAGCACGTAAAGAACAAACAAGAGATGAAACGCCAACGCGCCCTGGGGGAATAATCTCTTGTAGAACAAAAACAGCAATCCGGAAGAGGATCTTGATTCAGCGCGCAACCAATGATCCGACTTTGAACTCTGCACCCTAAGAAACAGGTGAGACCAATGGATAGTAAGAAATTTGTTGTGGCCCTCTGCGTAATTGCAGGATTGCATTCATCCCCATCTTTCATTTCAGCGGATCAGAATATCTGTCCAGCCGACGGGAAACTCAAGATATTTATTTTATCCGGTCAATCGAACATGGTTGGTTTTGGCCAACTAAAAGGCGGACCGGGTACCATGGAGGAGTATGTTAAAAGCAATCCAAAAGATTACGGCCATCTTGTGGATGCAAACGGAGAACCGGTTGTCCGTGACGATGTTTGGATCGTGGATATTTCTCAGCAACACAAGAAACAAACGGGCTGGCTAACAACCGGATATGGAGCAAGCGCCGGCCACATCGGCCCGGAATACGCATTTGGGTTTGTTGTGGGAGATTCCTATGAAGATCCAGTGTTGTTGATTAAGTCGGCTTGGGGCGGTAAGTCGCTGTATCATGACTTTTTACCGCCCAGTGCGGCAGACTATCCCCATCCTGAAAATGTTGGTGATCGGGGCTTTTATTATGCTGAAATTTTTAGGCATGTTCATGAGGTTACCGGCAATTTGAAAGCCTATTATCCAGATTACTCAGGTGAAGGTTTTGAGATCGTTGGCTTTGGCTGGCACCAGGGATGGAACGACCGTATCAATCAGGACGCAGTCAACGTCTATGAAACGAATATGGTCCATTTCGTCAAGGATATCCGAAACAATTTAGGGATCGACAACCTGCCTTTCGTGATTGCCAACACGGGGATGGGCGGCTGGGATAACCCTCCACGTTACAAGGAAAAAGTTGAAGCGCTGATGAACGCTCAACTCGCCCTGGGCGACCCCCGGAAGTATCCCGAATTTAAAGACAATGTCGCCGGAGTGGAAACCCGGGATTTTCAGAGAACGGAAGAAGAATCGCCCTCCAAGCAGGGATACCATTGGATGCGAAACTGGGAAACCTATTATTTGATCGGCAAATCCATGGGCGAAGCGATGATCGAACTCGCTTCATGTTTTAGGCACGAAAACAACTAATACTGTCTTAAGTGAAATTGATGGGTGAGAGTCTTTCTGCGGATGGAATTAAAAAATTCAAGCCTTGTATAAGCGTTAGTGAGTGTTAGCACTCTCTTATAAAAGGGCTGCTCTTCGTACACAATTGAAACGGACATTCTTATACCACTTCAAATAAATATTGACTGATAAGCGCGACGTAAGCCCAGCGAAAGGAAGATGTTCAGTATTCAATATGCGGCAATCTCAATTTGCATGGGTATTAATTGCAAATGGGATTCGTTCAGGAATCCCTTCTGCTTTTAAACGCTACTCTTCATCCGGCATTTCGACCTGGATATCATCCCCATCCACATGCACCATATAGCAGCTCACTCCCGTCGGTGAGGGCGGGGAAGTGCACTCTCCCGTCTTAATCTTAAACGCCGCGTTATGCCAAGGACATTCCACTTCATCCCCGCTTACATATCCTTCCGATAACGGGCCGCCGGCATGAGGGCAATATTCATCAATCGCATACAACTTTCCATCGAGATTAAATACCGCAATCGTATGCTTGCCGACATCAAAACTCTTCGCCTCGCCGGGCGGAATATCCGATACAGATGCGACTCGTACAATTTGACTCATGGTTTTATCCTTACATGCAAAATGAATCTGTATATTAATGTGTTTCAAGATCGAATCGACAGTTCCAGTCGTTGTTGAAGAACCTGGAACATCGTTTCCATTTTAGACCGACGACATAGTTTACACTTTTTTGATGAATGGAAGAATGAACTGCCTTTGCAAGGGCAGTTCATTCTTCCTATTTTTCGTCATCCCAATCATTCCTCTTTTGTAAACTTGGAGCCGAAATAACCCGCCTTTTGCCTGAATTTTATTAGAGCAATTCAGGTTTGCGTAGAGGTACAACGTGTATATCCATGTACCGGCTGGAAGCCGATGCTACCCGGCTATTCAACTCTGAAACGCTCTAAGTCAATGACATTGCCCCCCTGGCCAGATTATCTTACCCCGTTGGGGTAGAAAACAAAACCAAAGAAAACGTTTGGGTAAACCTCAGTAATTAAGGGGAGCAACAAAGGCAAGGCACCCATCAATTCATGTGTGACGATGTATGAAAAGAGTTGTCAAAAGTATTTTTGTTTTGAGAGGGCGAGGCTGTTGCCGAGCCGGAAGTACCTTTAACGGTTAGCGGATTGGCAGAAGCGCTTGGTTTGTCAAGAAAGATAGTCAAGAAAGATAGTCAAGAAAGATAGTATCTAAGATCGTGAATCAGCGAGATGCGATAACACCCGGTATGGCACATCGCTTGTATCCCGCATTTCGCGCTACTTCAGAGTAGTGGTTAAATCATCAAAAAAATAGGATTTGTGGCATGCCGAAAATTCTTCAAAAGAATGGAAAGAAGAGAAGCCGTTTAAGCATGAACTACTCCGTTCCAATCGTTAAATAACAAGTGTAGAACGGGTCGTTTTTTTATGACCCACCAGTCTCTCGTATAACCGGTAACTCGCCGCACTCCCTCTATTTCATATTGCAAATCGTTAGTTTAAGGACAGTAGCATTCAAGGAGTTAAAAATGGTATCGTAAAGAATCGGCTGCCATGCTTTCGCTTTTTGAATATCTATGCTAGTTTTAAAGAATGGAACAAACCAACCTTCCAATTTAGACTGAGTTTATAAAGAAGTATTCAACATGAATGGAGGAAAGACGATGAAGAAACAAACCGAATTCCGTAAAAACGAAAACCCCGTTCAACCAAACCGGCGTTCGTTTTTACAAACCACAGCTGTGGCAGGCGCAGCCGTTACCGCCCCGCTGTTTATCCCTGCTAAGGCCTTGGGTCAGGGCGATGCGACCGCTCCAAATGACAACATCATCTTGGGCGGGATCGGGATTGGCCGCCGCGGAACATTCGATCTGAAAAACTTTTTGCTGGAAGAAGATGTCCACTTTGTCGCTACCTGCGATCCTCAAGTGTCGAGGGCGACCAAAGTAAAAGAATTGGTTGATCAGCGTTATGGCAACAACGATGTAAAACTGTACCACAACATGTTTGAATTTTTGGAAGAACGCACCGATATCGACGCGGTTCTCAGCACCACCGGAGACCGCTGGCACGCGGCCGCGGCCGTGCACGCGATGCGCGCGGGGAAAGACATCTATTCCGAAAAACCGTCATCCATGACTGTGGCGGAAGGCCAAGCGGTGGTCGATACCGCCAAACGGTATGGCAGAGTCTATCAAACCGGAGCCCAGCGTTTGAGTGAAGCCCCATTTACCTTCTGCAATGAGATGTTCCGCTTGGGACGCTTGGGTGAAATCAAAGAAATTCGCGCTCACATTGCGCCTTGGGATGCCGCCAAAATGCGCCACGATTGGCTGCCCGCGCAAGAAGAACCGCCGAAATCCGAAACCGATTGGGATCATTGGTTAGGGCCATGCCCCTGGCGTCCGTATAATGAAGAGTACTGCAATGGCAAATGGAGAAATCACTACGACTTCCATACCAGCTGCATCGGCGAATGGGGCGCCCACACCTTTCCGCAGTGCCAAGTCGCGATGGGTTTGGGGGATACCTCCGGCATCCATTACACGTATGTCGATAACGATTCCGGCGACCAAATGCCCATCAAATTTGAAAACGGCATGACGATGATTCTCGAACGCGAAAACATATACCCCGAAGACGGCGAGCGGAAATACTTCCGCCATGGAGGGTCTTGCGCGGTCTATTACAGAGGGACCGAAGGATGGGTGGCATGCGGCGACGGCTACGAACGCCCCGATGTTTCTGACCCGAAAATGTTGGACGATTACGACAAAATCATCGACGAATACATCGAACGCACCGGCCGGCCGGTTCGGGGTTCCATGCGGCATGTTCGCAACTTTTTGGATTGCGTGAAAAACCGCAAAAAGCCGGTCGCGAATGAGGTGATTATGCACCGGTCGATGACCACCGTGCATGCGGCTAACATTTGTATGTGGCTGGGGCGTGATTTGAAGTTTGATCCCAAAACCGAGCGGTTTGTGAATGACGATGAAGCCAACCGTTATCTTGCCAGAGCCCAACGCGCTCCGTATGTTATATAGGAAAAGGAAAGGAGAAAATTATGCTGAATCAAACCGCAACCATAACCGGAATTACCGCAGCCCATAAAGAATCCGAACGCTTGGAAAAGAAACTGATCGAAACCGCTCTTAATGAAGACGCGGACCTGTTTGACCGCATTGATTCCCTACGCCAATTGGGCTCCAAAGGCGGAAAGGCTTCGATCCAACCGTTATCCACATTGCTTCTTGGAGACGAGCGGCTGGCGCACATGGCGTGCTACGCAATGGAAACCAACCCGGACCCGGAAGTGAATCAAGTCTTGCTTGAAGCTTTAAAGAAAGCCGAAGGCCGTAACGCAATGAACATTCTGCATTGTTTGGGAGAACGGGAAGTCGAGGAGGCGGTTGGTGAAATCGCAAAACGGTTGAACCACTCCGACCGGCATCTTCATGCCATCGCTGCTGGGGCGCTGGGGCGGATTGCCAACGAGAACGCCTTTGCCGCGCTGCGTGGATCGATTCGTGACGCGGAAGACAAACGCTCTGTCTATGAAGGCATTTTGCGCTGCGCGAACAAATTTGAAGAAACCAACAAAGAACAGGCAAGAAATATCTATAGCCGTTTGCAGCAAATCGATGCGCCCGAATATGTAAAGCATGGCGCGAAGCTAGGCGCTGAGCGCGTTGGATAAGAATTGAAAGTATTCATGAGAGTAGGGGCACATTGCAATGTGCCCCTCTATTTTTTATAGAGGGAGTATTTAAAAAATCGTTCCTCCCGGTCCTAACACCGCGACAATTCCCAAACTGCGCAAACCGTTCGATGGAGCAAAATAAACCACCCCTGGATGCGCGACCGTCCAACTGCGCCCCGGCCCAGGGCTGCGCACGGTATATTTGTAGGATTTGCCGTACGCTTCAATCGTGTGACCCGCGCGGGTTACATCATCATAGACATACGAACCGTCAAACAATCCGCTGTAACCGCCCAACTCGCGTTCCGAGGAGAGTTCGATCTTTACCGGCAGTTGAAACGGGTCGAGTGGAATGGATGAAAGATAGGCAACCGGAGTTGTCAGCGGTACAAAGCGGCTGGAATGTACCGTCCAAAAGTATCCTCCGCTTGCCCAGTTCAATTCGCCGCCGGGATACGAGCCGTTATCCAAATTATACATCTCGATCGAGGTGCTCAGCGTTTTTAAATCCGAATGAGCCCTGCTGATTTGCGCCCGTACCTGCGCGTTTAAAAAATTCGGCACGGCAATGGCCGCGAGAATGCCAATAATCGCGACAACAATTAATAGTTCAATCAATGTAAATGCTTTTTTGGTTGACATTTATAGGTCCTTAGATAAATTGATTATCTATTTTTATGCGTGAAATGTTTAGAAACGATTAAACGGAAACCCATTTATCCAGATTTTGCAATTTCAATGTCTTCCAGCACATATTGATACAACTTCATCCAATCCACATAGCCAACCCGGTTGGTCCACAAGGGATTTTTGTATTGCTGCAACCCGGTTTCATAATACATCTGCCAATAGACAGACGCCTCGGTGAGTTCATCCACGGCCTGCTTTTGATGGGTTTTCTTGCTGGTTTCCCGGAACAAAGCAAGTTCGGCTGCACCGCGTATTTTGTGTGCGTAGTATTTGCCAAGATAGGAGATGGCTTTGATATCATTCAGCGTTTTACGGAGTTCTTGACCGGACGGAGGAGGAAACGATTGGACTAATTCTAACGCCCGGTCAGCACGATGATGCAAGTCTTGCGAAACCTCGATGGGAGTAGTCCCTGATACCTCTTTCGTTTCCGTGATGTGTTCAACATAATCCGGAATGGAAATGTTGCCGGATGTGGGATGCGGCTGCAACGTGATAAACCGGTTGACATCATGAAAACCCGATTCCGTCTGTGCCGGACCGGACCGGCTTTTGCACGCCTCGATATACCACCGAAAATCCAACGATCCCCAATGAAAACCGGTGGTAAGCGGATAGATCATCGAAGCGCTTTGCCACGCTTCAAACAATCTTTCTCCCGATACGTCTGGAAATTTATGCTGTAAGATTTTGATCCAGCGTTTGTTGCTCATGTTCGGATTGTAACCCAGCCGACCCCAAAGGCTCCATTGATACCAGTGTTTGACGATTTCGAGTTGACGGGGTGATGTGGGCTGTTTACTTAAAAATTCACGTCCCCAGATGTATTGATCTGATCCATAGTAGTACCCTCTCGAAACGTCATAAGGAATGTTCTGGATAAACTCCCGGACGAAGTCAGGGGCTCCCCAGCGGAAAAAGTAAATATCATCATTGCGCAGCGTCCAAATGGTTTCCAAATCGCCGATCTCTTTCACAAAATCACGGTGATACGGCTGGGTGGTGGAACTATACACATGCGCCTTGGCATATTTGAAACTAAAGATGAAATCGGTGTTGGTGTTTTCAATCACCGGCTCAAACTTCTCGGCTATATCTTTCGCCCCGGTTTGGTGCTGGCGGTGAATGAAGGTGAATTTCCGTTCCGGAAACTGCTTGGCAGCATCCAACGTCCCTTTTGCGTAGGTGTCAAAAGCCCAGTCTTCCTTCTCGGCAAAATCGGCCCCCTCCATATTTTCTCCAGTAGTGAGACCGATTCCCGCTAAGTCCGGATAGGTGAGAAACATCTGCTCCACGCTTTTGCGGAAATAATCTCTGGTGGTTTTGTTGTGGATATCATCGGTGATGCCATACTTGCCATCGATGCCGTAGGTGAATATGTTCCAGGTAACAAAATAAAAATCCACATTGCGCTTTTTACCGTATTGCATGACTTTGCGCCAAAACTCGATCTTTTCATCAATACGCATGTATTTGAGGGTCACGAGATTGTTCATAATCTCCGGGCTGTCAAAATCCCGCCCTTGTAAGGTGTAGTGTTCTTTAAAAGGCCCCTTCGATTTCTTAACATCATCCAATGCAATATCGGGGTACTCAGGAACTTTGACAAGCGAAGGGAAGGGATGCAGGTTCCACAGGGAGACAAAGTTATACCGGTAACGTGCCAGCGTATCAATGTACTCTTTCCAAAAATCAAAACTCCACATTTCTTCAATGTTGTGTTGCGCGGCGTCGCTGACATCGCTGTAGCTGGGTGTCCGGACATCCAGCGGAATATTAAACTTCGTTCCCCGCATGTTCATATATGGAGATTGAACGATTGGTTCAGAGAAATCGAGTTCATTAATATCAATCCGCTCCGCCAGTTCCAATCCGCCATACATCATTCCGGCGTTATCGGTTCCAATCACCCAAATGGTGTCATCGGCTTGTTGAATCGTGAATCCTTCCGGTTCATGCGGAACCAATGGAAATGTCATGAACATCTCTTGGCTTTCCATCGTGCATAAGACAATTTGATTGCTTTTGCCCCGCTCATATTCATTGAGAGGGTTCATCAATACAGTATGCGGCTCGTGCCGAAGACTGGTTTGTATTTCTTCAGCGGCAAATTGCGCTGGAGAAATGTCTTTGTTGAAATACACATGATATACAGCAGCACAAGCTATATTGGCTCCGATTGAAATCAAAGAAAGCAGGGAAACCATTAAAGAAATTATGAAAGTAGATATCGTTTGATTCATGTCATCCTCCCAAGGTGAATTATATTACATCTATTACAGAGAATTTAACTGCGAGAATTTAACTGCGAATGACAAGCCCCTCAAAAAAGTATATACTATTGGAAATCAATTTGATATATGAATGGTTTCGGTTGGAAAGTGCGGAGAGAATAACGTTTGAAGGAGAAAAAGGATGAAAAAGAATTTGACGTGGTTCAGTATTTCCGCGCTGGCTATGCTGTCTAGCGCAATCACAGCTAATGCGCAGACCGTACGGGTGGCTGCGGATGGCACCGGTGACTTCACCACCATCCAAGACGCAGTCGATGCGGTGGAAGCGGATGACTCTACCCAACCCAATGTGGTCATGGTGGCTCCCGGAACGTATACGGATACGTCGGCAACTCTCTCGCAAGATGTAACAATTATGGGCGAGGATGCGGATAACCGGCCGGTATTGGTGCTTGTTCCCACACCGGGGGATGACGATTCCATCGTAAATACAGCGGGGGTAAATGTGACTTTGGAGAATTTAGTTTGCATCCCTTCTACTTCTAATACGCCGGGCAGAGCAGTTAGGTTGAATCCGGTTACGGATGCGGATGTCTACACCGTAAACATAAGCAACGTGTTGGTCTCTGCCAATGACGGCAGCGATCAACCGCTCTCCGTCAATGGGTTGGAGCCTTTGTTTCCCGGTCCCGATACCTCCATATCATTCGGCAACGATGGCATTGTTGTATTGGGCGGCCCGTTCGGCGGCGCCGGCAACGCGGATGTTACCGTAAATGTGGATCATACAATCGTCACTCATATCGACAGTGACCGTGATCCCACCATTCCAACCAGCGGCCGCGATGGATTTATTTTGGGCGGCTTCAACACAACTATCAACTTCGGCCCTGGAGTGGTTGCATCGTATTGTGGACGATATGGCGCTCAAATCATCACAACAGCCGGTGAAGTCGTGGACTTAACCCCGATTTTAAACTGCAATGGAACGTTGGATGAACCGGTTTTATTTAAAGGGAACGGTTCGGTTGGTTTGCAACTTTGGACAGGCACGCATAATTTAAATTATGTTCATATTGATAAGAACGCGGTTGGGATTCGTCCGGATATGTTTTCAAACTCAATCACCGCGAATCATCTTCTTGTAACCGAAAACGAAGACGGAATCGCTTGGTTAAATGCCGCTCCCAGCTCGGGTACGTCGTTTGAATTTTCCAACAGCACATTCTTTTTCAATGAGACGACAGATATTTCGTTTATCACAAGTCTCACAGCGGACAACGCCGCATCAGCCGGTCCGGTAAATGTATCCTTTAACGATTCGATATTTGCCGGATCGATATTACTTTTTGATACGGATATGGCGCTGGATTTAGCTGGTCAGGTGCAGGATGATTTTGTGTTGAATTACACCAACACCGCTTTCCCTGATGAAGGTGAATTCTTGGTCTTTCCGGAATTTGAATTGTTCCCGGTTACAGCAAACTTAGAAAATATCGAAACGGGGGATCCGATGTTTCTTTCAACCGATCCTACTTCACCGGAATATTTGGTGGTATCGAATGAAGCCTACCGCACGGCCGGAACCGGCGGGTCTCCGCTTGGCGGCTTCTTCCCATTCAACAATGAACCTGTGGATGTTGCATCTTGGATGGTGTATTAAGGGCAGTGACAAGTGACAAGTGATGAGTGATGAGTGATGAGTGATGAGTGATGAGTGATGAGTGATGAGTGAT
>CAYVAZ010000142.1:11455-12548 GCA_964449065.1 uncultured bacterium | reverse complement strand
GATTTGCGTTTATGGATTCCTTCGCGAAAGAAACGCCCAAGTTGTTGGGAACCCGCCGGAAGTTCCTGCAATACGGCAGCAGCGGCGCGTGGGTTTCGGAATGTTTGCCTTACACATCAACAATAGTGGATGATATTTCGTTTGTGAAAACGGTTAAGACAGAAGTCTTCAACCACGCCCCGGCGAAGTTGTTTGCCAATACCGGCTCGCAGCAGTTCGGCAGACCGAGTATGGGGGCATGGGTGACGTATGGCATTGGCAGTGAAGCGGAAGATTTGCCCGGCTTTGTTGTTCTGCAATCGGGTCCGCGCGGCCCGCGAGGAGGCTCGCCATTATGGGGAAGCGGCTTTTTGCCGACCACCTTTCAAGGCGTTCCGTTTCGGCAGGGCAGCGAACCAATCTTATATTTGAAGAACCCGGAAGGCGTCACACCGGAACGGCAGCGGCGCTCCATCGATGCCATCAAAGAACTCAACCTGCGCCATCTGGCGGAAACCGGCGACCCAGAAATCAGCACCCGGATTGCCTCGTATGAGATGGCATACAAGATGCAAAGCAGCGCCCCCGATTTAATAGACATTTCGGATGAATCGCAAGAAACATTGGAAATGTACGGTATCACTCCAGGAGAGCCGTCGTTTGCCAACAACTGCTTATTGGCACGGAGGCTGGTGGAACGGGGAAGCCGCTTTATTCAACTCTACCATACCAACTGGGACCACCACGGCGGCCGCACGGAAAACTTGGATGATTCGTTGGATGAAGTCTGCAAGGATATCGACCAGGGATGCGCCGCGTTGGTGAAAGATTTAAAACAGCGCGGGCTGCTGGATTCCACCCTGGTGGTATGGGGCGGCGAGTTCGGCCGCACCCCGATGGGCGAAGTACGCGATACCGTTGGGCGCAACCACCATATCGAATGCTCAACCATGTGGTTCGCGGGCGGCGGTATCAAACCGGGAATCACAATCGGTGAGACCGATGAATTCGGCTTCAGCCCCACCAAAGACCCGGTGCACATGCACGATATTCACGCAACCATCCTGCATCTGCTGGGGCTTGACCACTTACAACTAACCTACCGCTTTCAGGG
>CAYVAZ010000142.1:0-11445 GCA_964449065.1 uncultured bacterium | reverse complement strand
TCGCCTGACGGATGTGGCGGGGCATGTGATAGAAAAACTGTTGGCGTAGTTTTTATATTTATATGCATTTTTTACGTTACATAAAGTAAAAATTAGTGTAGAATACAATTACGCCCGCCCGGACTCGAACCGGGAATTGACCCTTCGAAAGAGAGTTGCTTTATCCATTAAGCTACGGGCGTAATGAAAAGCCGCGATTCTGACCAATCGCGGCTTTTTAAATATCTTCCTCATCCTCTTCATCTTCTAATTCTTCATTTTGATTTTCCAATTCTTGCTTTAAAACTGATTTAGCTATAGTTAAAAAAAGTTCTAAATCACGATCATTATACTCTTCTGTGATACCAATTTTCCAATATTTACTAATTCCTAATGGAATTGGTATTACCTTCAAATCACCAAAACTATCACTATTATCTACTGGTTTTTCATTTGCCCTTTTCTCTTTTTTTGTTTTAGGCTTTGTAGACACACGTTTTTTAGTCGATGAAGATAAATTACGTATACCTTTCACTACATTTGGAGAAATCTCAATACCTGCATACTGCGCAGCTTGGACAAAAAAGTTGAGCGCATTTTTTTGTACAGAAGACGGTGCATTCATATTTTCATAAAAAGTATCTCTTAAAACCTTAGGCGTAGTCGTTTTTAAGTTGAATGAAAACAAAGGCTCATAATGATTCTTCAAAAGCGTTTTTAATGTTTCTTTACGCGTGTTCGGATCAACTAAATTACCGAAGAATTCTTTGCTTGTCTCATTGTTTCCATTTATCAATCCAAAAAACCTTAATGTGCCAGTTAGTTGTGAAAAAGTGCCACCTGACATATTAGGAAAAAGCGAACTATCAATATGCGATGGAATATCTTGGTCAACATATCTGTCAAGTACATTTTGAAATGTTTTAAAAGACATATAAGGCGTTGTTGGTGATTTTTTCTCTTCCATTTTAATTCCCTTACTTTGTGTGACCGTTCCACTTTCGGAATACAGTATTACCAGTTATTTTATATCGAAATTCTACACCATCAAAACAAAATTGTCAAGACGAAATATAAGACAAAATAAAAATTAGTGATTATTTTATAAAGAATAACTTAAATATAAGTTTTAAAGTATTCATAATACTAGGTTTATATTAAACTATTTTTTTATTTGAAATATCCTAAAGTTTTTAATTATATTATTATTTATGTCTTAAGTTTTTCTATTTAAAATATCCGTTCATTAAATTAAAATATTATTGTTTTTGAAAATCCTGTTACCTATCCAACAATCTTAGCCATGAGTAGGATGAGTTGAGGCAGTTTCGGGACCCTTCATTTTTCAGACGATGCTTTTTTTAAAGTAAAGAGTTCCAATGCCATCGTTTTTTCATTCGTTTTTCCAATTGCGATGATATCGAATTGTGATATCATTAGGCATGAACCGAAAGCAGCGTAAAACGTTGGAAGCGATATTTTCTGAACCTGTGAATGGGACTATTGTTTGAAAAGAGATTGAATCGCAATTGGTTGCAATTGGGTACAGGGTCATTGAAGGTTCCGGTTCATCGGTGACGTTTGAAAAAGATGGATTGCGGGCCGTCTTTCACCGGCCTCACCCACAAAAAGAGGCCCTGCGATACCGCGTGAAAGATGTGAGACGGTTTTTGCAACAATTGGGTGAAGAGCCATGAATGCCATGAATTACAGAGGATATTCAGCACGTGTTGAGTATGACGCGCAAGACAACATCTTTGTGGGGCATGTTATCGGCATTCGGGATATTGTGTCGTTTCATGGCGTGACGGTGGATGAGTTGGAAACCCATTTTCGGCAAGCGGTGGATGATTATTTGGAGGCGTGTAAGCGGCTGGGGCAGGAACCGAACCAACCGTATTCCGGCAAGATGATGCTGCGCGTACCCCCCGAACTGCACGCGGCAGTAGCGGCTGCCGCGCAAGGAAGCGGTAAAAGCATCAACCAATGGGCATCAGTGGTGTTGTCGAGGGAAACAAGGCAATGAATTCTTGCGGCTTACCGGGCGTTCACCCTTCCTAAATGCATGAAAAACAGAACAGATTGGTTGAGGTCGTTATGGGTTCCATTATCATTTGTACCCCCAAACCATGCGGGTAAATAAGAGATAGTCTACGAGCTAATGTTTGCATCACAACTATAAACGCACTCCCCAATATTGTATGATGGGCATTCGACTGTTATGCAGGAGGGATGCTCATGACCGATGCCAAACCGGATGTTCTCACCACACGCCTGACTTCGCTGGATGCCTTTCGCGGACTGATTATGCTTACACTGATTTCGGAAGGATTCAACTTCAGCATCTTCGAAGGCACTTGGCTCAATATCATTGATGTCCATACCCACCACGTGCAGTGGGAAGGCTGCGTGTATTGGGACCTCATCCAACCCGCGTTTACCTTTATGGTCGGCATGGCCATGCCCTTCTCGTTCGCCAAACGCAAATCGCTGGGGATATCCGAATCGAAAAACTTTTTATTGGTGCTTAAACGCTGCTTTATGCTGTGGTTTGTAGCCGTGATCTTTACTTCGATTCACAACGGCGAGGTCACCAACACGCTCATCAATGTGCTGCCGCAGATCGCGATATGCTATATCTTTGCCTCACTCATGGTGGGGATGCGTTATCTTTCACAAGGGGCTATAGCAGCCATCGTGCTGGTGGTATGGCACATCTTATGGATATCCTTCAGCGGAGAAACACCTTTTGACCGCACCCCGAATGAGGTAACCACCCTGGGGCAAAAGATCGACCAATGGCTCTATCAAATGGGCATCATCGGCTATGAGATCAACGGCGGCATGTGGGCGATATCCAACGCCGTGCCCTCATTCTCAACCATTGTTGCGGGGATGATGTGCGGAAAGTTAGCCGGCAGCGGACTGCCCAAGATAACCATTCTTACTGATTTCATCATTTCCGCTATCGCGTTGATTATTGTTGGCTGGCTTTTGGCTTTCACAGACATCAGCCCGATGATCAAACGGATCTGGACGGTATCATTCGGATTGTATTCCACTGGATGGTGCATTCTCTTTCTAGCGTTTTTCTACTATATTAACGATATGCTGGGCTGCAAATCATGGAGCTGGTTTTTGGTAGTGATCGGGATGAACTCAATCTTCGCCTATGTGATGACGCAATTGTTTTATCATTGGATCGACGAAAATCTGCGCATCTTCACCGAATTCGCACTCGGATGGATGCAGTCATTTGATTGGATCATACTCTTCGAAGTATTGCACGGCATCGGCGTCACCGCGGCGCAGTGGTATGTGCTGTATTTCTTGTTTAAGCATAAAGTGTTTATAAAGCTGTGAGGGTTTTCATAAAGAAGTTTGCATTATTCACAACCACATGGTTTTACTGTTAATAGTGCTATCAGCATTGCATAATGATGATGGACTCACTATCAAAACTGTAAACCGAACGGTGTTCTTGAGTGATACGACGGGACCACCAACCTTTCAAATTATCTCGCAATCATTCCGGATTGCCTTTACCGGTTGTTGGGTGGCGTTGTACTCTTTAATCCGTTCGTGTATCCGTTTCAGAACACGTTTGTATTCCGCCTGCCATTACTCATAATCCTGCCAGGCATCCTCTACAAACAAATGCGCCGTTTTATGATTTAATGAGTTTTATTTCTTCGTACTTTCCTTGGTTGAATTCTGACAATGCTGTTTCCAAACGTTTGCGGTTTTTGGGGCTGCGTGTTAGGTGGGCTGTTTCATCCAAGGCGTTGTATTCCTCTAATGATAACATCACGACCGCGTCCCCATCCCGACGGGTAATAATAACCGGTTCACGGTCATCGCACACTTTATTCATGGTTTCCTTCAATTTATACCGAACTGCTGAATAAGAAATCGATTCCATGATGACTCCTTTGATAGCAGCTATTCACTGTAAACCAATGCGTGTGTCGCACTAATATTGGTTATCAATATATCAACAAATACCGGAGCGCGCTATGAAACTACTCCCTCCAACTCCCAATGTCATTGATGTAGCGATTAAACTTATTTGCTTCTATAACACGTAGTCGCACTCTCCCCCGCCATGCGGGCCTCTCCTTCAACTTGGCGGAGAAAAGGTTTTGCTATTTTAGACTGATTCCTTACGTCAATGGCACTGGCCAAGGAAGATATCTTCCAGGAAACAGAAGAGGAATCGAGTTCGTTTAACTGTTACCAATTAATGATCCGGTGGGTCAACAAAGCGCGACCCACTCCACCGGCATTTTGTTTCTTCTGCGCTAGATTCTTTCAGGATTATGAGGGTTCGGTGCCCGTTTCTTGTTACGGATGTCAAGGGTTATTTTAGTTCGACTACATACACTTGGGGATAGCCGCTTGCATCGGATGTGTAGGTGGCCATGCTCTCATCATGGCTGAAGGCGGGGTGGGGGTGCGTCCATTGCGGGCCGTAGACGGTATCGACTTTCATCTCCATCCAGCTGAGGGATTCATCCTTCTGATCACGCGCGGCGGCCCAGTCTTCGGCAACGGCATAGCGGGATGTTTTCCATTGCGACCCCCCGTTGGAACTTTTTGGATGGCAAATGGTTTTCTTCTCACCGGAAGCAACATCCACCAACTGAAGGCCGATGTCGGGATGATTGGTATCACAGAGAATTTTGGTGCCCGCCTGATTGGGGGTGATATGCCAGGCATTGAAATTGGCAATTGTGGAAATTTTTTTCGTATTCCAGTCCATACGCTTGAGCGCAAACGGCCATACCGTAAATGCCAAGTCGCCGGTTTTTCCCAAAAAGGTTTCGTGGACAACGAATTCGTTGTTGTCATGCTCGTAGAGGCATTCCAGGTTGCTGCCGTCGCGCTTGATGCGGAACATGCGCGGGGCCGGGTCTCCGGCAAATTCAATCCAATCGCTATCGAGTGAATGAAATTGCGGATGGATGATGGTACGCTCAAACTCAAGAATCACTTCACCGCCGCTGCCATCGACTGCCGCCACGGCGACACCGCTTTTGCCGTCTTTTTTCAGCGCGGTCACCAGCCACTTGCCGTCTGGGCTTTGGGCACATTCGCCAAACTGCGCGCCGGGTAATTCATACAGAGTACGGGTGGATAAACCATTTCGGTTGATGGCTTCGATGACCGGGCCACGGGTATAGAACACTTCACTGCCATCCGGAGACAAAATCGCGGAATAGGGATGGAAATTTTCGACATCCGTCAACCGGCGAATTTCGCCGTCGGGAAAATCCACTTCATGCAGTTGCGCGCTACCGGAACGGTAGGAAGTGAAGATCACGCTCTTGCCATCCGGGGGAAAGGCGGACGTCAGAAAGTAGGGCGGATGGTTGACGCATTCGGCTTGGGTGAGCTGATGAATCACCGCCCCGGTTTGCTCATCAACATGCCGGCTGTATTCAGATGGATACCGTTGAACGGCCGGTTTACTGGTTGCCAAGGTACACATTCCTTCCTTTTACGAGCGCTTCCATCTTGCGGTCGGCAACGCTGCGCTGCAACATCCAAAAGCCGCAATCGGGGTGGATGTAGTGCAGTCGTCCTTCGCCGCAGGTTGAGACGATTTTTTCGATGCGTTCGGCGATCAAATCGGGGGATTCAACCTCATTGTCTTTGATATCCACCACGCCGATACCCAATCCGATTTTGGGATCGATTTCTTTCATGTCATCGAGTTCGGCGTAACCGCGGCGGGCGAATTCTAAAATCAAATGGTTGACTTTAAGTTTGTTCAGGAACGGTGCCAAGTCTTTCCAAAAGCCTTTTTGGATGGTTTGGCCGCCATAGTTTCCGAAGCAGATATGCAGGCCGCGTTCGCCTTTGATGCCGTCCAATACGTGATTGAGCGCTTCGGCGGCCCAATCGGCATCTTCGGGGTGGCCGCTGATGTTGGCTTCGTCCAGTTGGATGATTTCGGCATCGATGTTCTGCAATTGCTTGCGTAGCACTTCCGCAATATCCATCGCCAGTGCCGCCGTATCGCTATAATGTTGGTTGGTCACGACTTTCGCCAGCATGTGCGGGCCGGTACAGGTAAACTTCAGTTTGCATTTGGTCAACGGGCGGATGAAATCAAAATCGCCGGGTAGGTTGAGTGTGCCTTCTTCTATTTTATCGACAATGATGGCGGCGGGTTCTTTGCGGTAATCCACGCCGTGATCTTCGCGAAACTTGATGAGGTCGGTCAGCGTGTAAGCCGTCTTCACTCCGCTCATACGCTTGACAAAATAATCGATCATTCCATTGGTTTCGGGATGATTGGGATCAAATCGGTTCAACTCACCGTCGGCGATGACATCAAGCCCGGCAAGTTCCTGCGTGTGCAGTACCGCCATAATGGCGTCGCGCAGCGCCAAGCGCGATGGATTGCCCATAAGCCACTGCGGCACAGGATAACTGCCTACGACTGTGGTTTGAATTGGATGCGGCATGATTCCTCCCTTAATCAGAAAATATGTCCGGCTAGACAACTATAAATTGAAACACGAATGCTCGCGAATGTATACAAATCAAAGTACTTTTTATACCGACGTTATTTAGGATTGTCGGGAAAGAAAAACGCTGAGTCTTTCCTTCGTTGAGGCCTGCCGCCGCGCTTAATGAACAATCCTAAATGGAAATGGTTTTACATTCGTGTTTGGGGGCGCGGCTGCCTTTTCCTCTATTGGGTACGCGAATAAGTACCCCCCGCCGCGGAAGAATCTCCCTCCCACAATTATTATGGCAACTGGTCGTCGTCTTGATCCATAAAACGGTCAATATACTTGCGTAAAACCAAAATATCAACAACCGCGAGTACAATCACGGCTCCGATGAGCCAAGGATTTAAATATCCCAACAGTTTTCCGCCCAGTAAAAAGTAAACAATTGCATAAAAACAAATAACGACGGACGAGCAGCGCAGCCATTCACGCTTGGTTTTGGTTTCGTTTTCTGTAGCCATGATCATACTCTCTCATATTTCTATTCAACATACCCCATACTGCGCAATCGTTCAAGCAATGCTTGGTTGGTTTTTGGGGCGGAGATTTTATAGGGAATTTGTTCATAGGAATCTACAAGTTGAACGGTTTGGGTTGTCCACCAGCCGGGTTGAAACGCTTCCTTTATTACCGTTCCTTCTAACGTTTTGCTGATGGGTTGGTTCATCATGAACAACAATGTCGGCGCGACATCCAGCAAGTGCGGCGGCGAGATGCTTACTTCTTGTTTGATATGAGGTCCCTGCATCATCAAAACTCCATTAAGATCATGCGTTCCGGAAAACGTTCGTGAGAAGAATAATTCCTCGATGGGGATGATTTGTCCGGCATATTGAATGTGATCTTCTGTTAAAAGAGGAGAACCATCATTCCAAGTCAGAGAAAAATTGGTGCGCAATACGATCTTACCGTCCTCAATAATCACACGAAATACCGTATCACCATTCGGAAAGCGGAAGGATTGCAGCGCGGATTGGGTTTCTTGCAGCAACAGTATGTCATCCATCGCCGGTTTCAATACGGTGCGCCGCATGATGGTTTGATGGCGAAACAACGACTCAAGATTCATAAGATTGAGGAGTGCGGATGGATCTAAAAAGAACTGCCGCGGCATGGCGGGATCGGCTTTCATGCCGTGATCGGAAAGCAAAACCACGGTTGTTTCATTGCTAATTGCGTCGAGGATCCTGCCAATGGCTTGATCGGTTTGGATGTAATAGTGTTCGATCACACTTTCATACTCCGGCTTGTGCTGATAGTCATGATTCGAAAAGGCTTTCGGCTGCATATAATGCCAAAAACGGTGCGCCAATTTATCCGAACCGTAAAAAGTAATAGCAGCAACATCCGGCTGGTGTTGCTGCAGCAGATGAAGAAATACATCGGTTTGCATGGGGACCTCAGCCAGCATTTTTCGGGCTAAACGCGCTTCATCATCCAAACCAAAAAAGTCTTGCAGATAGAAGCGCGTCATGTTTTCCAGGCTTTTCACCCGCACGCCGTTCAACGCCGCCTGGGTTAACGCTTCGCTGACATCCAAGCGCCCGCCGCCCAATTCTTGATCCAGATTGAGTTCTTGCAAAAAGTGATACTGCATGGGGTGGGTTTCTGCCGTGGCGGCTAGCCATGCTGGTATGCAAAACGCGAATTTGGACTCAGGCGGATTGGTCAACAACCAGTTGAATAAACCGACTGATAGGCCGTTGGCGGTCATTATGTCCCAAATCCGGGGTGTTTTTAAATCGGCGCGGGTAGAAAAGAATCCGTTGATCCCATGCCGTTCCGGAGAAACGCCGGTGCAGATGCTGGTCCATAAGCTGGGCGAGCGCATGGGGTCCATGCTGCGCAACGTAGAAGAAACGCCCTTCGCTTTGACACTTTGCAGATGAGGAAGCTTACCTTGTTCCATCCAAGGGTTGAGTAAATCCCAAATGGCGGCATCTACACCGATGACGATGAGTTTGGGTGGATTGGCAAGCCGTATCGTTTGTTGCCGCGAGCTGATTATGCACAAAGCGGCGGGGATCAAAAGCCAAATAAGGGAAACGGTAATGCCGGTTGATTTTATCAAACGCTTGCGGGATTGAACCACTGCTTTTATGCGGGGAATCAATGCCGTTAGGTTCAACAAAGCTAATAACACTAGCCCACCCATGATTCCAGACAATATCAAGCAACCTACGATCATTCCAGGGAAGCCGTCATAGAAATGTGGATTGCTCACGTAAAGCCAGATGGTGAGATTGCACAGTAGAAAAGTGAAAGCAAACCACATGCAAAGAAGAAACGTTAGGATAGGAATGTTCATGATTGGTCTATTTTACCATCGCGGGTTTTGTTAACCAGAGACGATGGCGAACTGTAGTCCTTCTTGATTGTACTTCCAGCATTCTACCTACTGAATTCAGCGCTTCATCCATACAACTTGTAAGAACTTAAAATACTGAAGACTGATGTCCCGCGGATTTTTCAACCGAAAAGTACTTTTAACATTGCCTGTGGATATTCACCAACTATGATTTCACGTAAATCCATTAAGGCAACGAAACCGTATTGGATGACGGGCTTTCCGCCCAGAGGCGAAAAAGAGGCTATTTTGGGAGAACATTAATGTCTGATGCTGTACCGGAAACAACGCAAACGCATTTGCCGGAAGGCCACCCGGAAGTTCATGCGCCGAAGACCGGCGTGCTGCTGCTGAATTTGGGGACGCCGGAAGCGACCGATTATTGGACGATCCGCCGCTATCTCAGCGAGTTTTTAAGCGACAAACGGGTGATTGATTACCCCGGCTGGTTTTGGCAGCCCATCCTGCAGGGGATGATTCTTACGCGCCGCCCCTTCAAAACCGGTGAGGCGTACAAAAAGGTTTGGGATCAAGAGTGGAACGAATCACCTTTGCGTACCATTACGCGCTCACAGTGCGAGAAGATCAGCGCGAAGTTTAAGGATCACCCCAACATCGTGTTTGAATGGGGGATGCGCTATGGTTTTCCATCGACCAAAGAGTCGATTTTGAAATTGATCAATCAAGGATGCAACAAAATCTTATTCTTCGCGCTGTACCCGCAATACAGCGCCACGACCACCGCGACGGCGTATGATGCCGCGTTCGATTACCTCAAAACCCTAAACCGGCAGCCGGCCATCCGCACCGCGCCGGGATGGCATGATGATCCGAAGTATATTGAAATCCTTGCCAATTCAATTCGAAACAATTTGGATGGATTGGAGCATGAGCCGGAATACATCCTCACTTCGTTTCACGGATTGCCCAAACGCTATCTGATGCAGGGCGACCCGTATCACTGCTTCTGCTGCAAGACCTCGCGCCTTGTACGGGAAAAACTGGACTGGCCTGAAGACCGTTGGATCAACACCTTTCAATCCCGCTTTGGGCCGGAAAAATGGCTGGAGCCTTATACCGACAAAACCATCGAACGGCTCGCGAAAGAGGGCGTTAAGCGAATCGCGGTTGTGTCACCCGCGTTTGTGGCCGAATGCATCGAAACCCTGGAAGAACTGAATATGGCAGGCCGGGAGTTGTTTGAGGCAAACGGCGGCGGGGAGTTTCACTACATCCCCTGTTTGAACGATACCGACCCGCATATCGATTTTCTCAGCGGCCTCATTCGGAGAGAATTGCAGGGGTGGATTTAGAGAAAAGGAGTGGCATGGAGATATCGTTTTTCCCCTTGCCGCATCTTTCGAATTCTCTTTGCCTAAGATCAATCACAATTCACTTTTAAAACTCTAAGTAACAGTAGACTGTCAATCAAAAAATGGCGGCTGGCTATCCGTTTGAAGAACCTGGAACATCGTTTGTTTTCTCCCCTTGTTAAGGGGGGCTAGGGGGGATCGAAACACGCTTCCAACTACGCAAAATCCCCCGGAGCCTACGGCTCCACCCCCTTATGCAAGGGGGTTGTGGCACTGCGCTAACGCTTGTGAATGACTGATCCCATTCATTTCATATAGATGGCTAAGTTATCACCCATCATGTAAGCCTTGATGAACTACTAGTCGTCTGACAGAGTCTTAATGTCGGGTTGAATTGGGAGGGCGAGGCTCCCGCCGAGCCGGAAGCACGGATTCGCGTAAAATTGCGAGCCAAACTATCCCTACGCTTAGAGAGAAAATAAACCGTGCCTTTATTCGCGTTCATTCGCGTTTATTCGCGGTTTAAAAAAAGCAAATGAATACATTCAATCCTTAATCAAGCACGAGCGCTTGGGAGGGCGAGACGCCCGCCGAGCCACAGAGTTTTCACCTTACCCAACACGTTTTGCCTGTCAGTGTATTAGTATATCGTATCATGGTCTCTGATAGCCAACAGTAAGATATCGTCTTCATCCGATTCTTCTGATGGGACAAACCGAAAAACGATTCGGGTTTCAAAATCAACTGTGCATGACCAGCAGGCTTTCAATCCCCCTTTTAATTTGTGCGTGTTTAGTGAAGGGGCAAAAGGAGAGTCTACCAGTTGTGAAAGTGTGTTTTCAATTTTTGGTTTTAGAAACGGTTTTTGGCGAATAAGTTTTTTGACTTGTTTGACAACTTGTTTTTGCCAAATTAATCTTCGCATGACTCCACATCTTTCATGAAGTCCGCCACGCTGCCTGTGGATGTCCTGCCATGGCGGTATTCGTCTTCTGCATCGCGGATTTCTTCTATCAATGCTTGGCGGCGTTTTTCTTGCAGACGTTTTTGAATGATGTTCACCAGCATGGCCTGGTCTTCATCCGCCATCGTTTCTATGGAATCAATCAATTCTTGAAACCGGGATGTTGTTTGCGGCATTTGTATCTCCAATAAATAAATGATATTTACTAACTCATGTTACGCACTACATATTATGATATACCCGTTTTTCTAATTGATCGCTGAATCTATCGCCCTCGCCCACCGGGAGAGGGACGGGGTGAGGGTTCGGGAGGAATAA
>CAYVAZ010000141.1:0-12623 GCA_964449065.1 uncultured bacterium | reverse complement strand
GGGGGGGGAACAACGGATAGCCAGCCGTCAATTTTTGATTGACAGACTAGTAGAGTGATATCAACCTTAAAAGAATGGTGCACCCGCTTAGTCTTTTGTCGAAGCCCCCGTCAACGTTTGCTTCACCCACTCTTTTGCCAATGCGGGATAGTTTTCTTTCCCAAACAAAATGCTCGCGGTCAAAAAGCATTCATGCGAACACGAGCAGTTGGTCTCCCGTATCCATTCGCGGCAGCGCTGGGTGTTATCCGAATGCCAGATGCGGTAAAAATCATGATCCACGTCCCGCACATTGCCCAGCAAAGCGTGCGGGGCGGGGCGTCCGTTGGCTTGAGCTAAGTCGCCTTCCAGCATCTCACACAAACTCACGTTTCCATCCGAATACAGCACGCCAATCGATGTCCCTGCAAGGCAATGAACGCTGGAATCGTTGCCATCGACCACTTCATAGATCGCGTTCTGTGCCAAGCGGTTTTTCGCCCGCTGCACGCTTGCTTTAAACCCGGTTTCGTGTTGTTGATGATAGGCTTCGCATTTGCGCGCGAATTCCTGATACCGCGCAAAAGGGACCTCCAGCAAATCTTGATCATGCACCTTGCCCCGCAGATGGTTAACCGATAACCGGTTCACCCCCCATGAGGCCAATTCGTCATACAGTCCTTCCAATTGCGGTTCGTTTTTCGCGGTGACAGTTGTTACGGTTGAGGTGAGCAGTTGAGGATAGTCCCGCTGCGCGTTCACCAATTCGGCAACGGTATCTTTCGCGCGCTGGAACGAGCCCTTTAATCCCCGCAATTCGTCATGAACCTCTTGCAGGCCATCCACGGATACCCCCACATCCACCGTTACATCCGGCGAGAGTTCAAACATGCGTGCTACTGTTTTTTGCACCCATTCCGGCCGTGTGCCGTTGGTGATGATGCCCAATCGTTTGGTTGCCGAATGCCGGCGGAACGCGTGTATCACTTCCGGTAAATCTTTCCGTAAAAAAGGCTCGCCGCCTGTCATTCGCACAAATGAAAGCGGTGCCAGGCTTCGGGCCACTTTTTCGATCTCTTCCAGCGACATTTCGTCGTGTTTGTTGAGTTCCTCTAAATAAAAGCAGTGGCTACAGCGCAGGTTGCAGCGTGAGGTAACATAAAACAAAAGATAGCGTAATCGCGGTTTGGTTAAGAACATAAGAATCAATTCGTTACAATAAGAGGTGTCATCCAAAAGGGATGGTTGCTAATAGGAATTATAGCGTGAACGCCGCGGTGTTCGAGAGTGTGCAAGCGCCGCGGATCGTGAAAAGAATCTCTGCCTGGTTATTGCGCTGGTATTTGCAGCATCATTCCCGGCTGCAAACGGCTGGAGCGCAGGTTGTTGGCCTGTTTGATGACGTTGACCGTGGTGTTAAAGCGCTGCGCGATTTTCCACAACGAATCGTTCTTTTGCACGCGGTATTCAATAAATGACGGTTGCGCGTACTGTGTGGAAGTTCCAGTCGAAACCGGGACTTGCAGCTGATCTCCCGGAAAGATCAAATTGCTTTTCTTGTTGTTTAATTGCTTTAACTTGTTGACGGATAAGCCGTATTCTTTCGCGATGATCCCCAGTGTCTCGCCGGTTTTGACGTAATGGGTTAACACCGCCGGAGCGGATGAGGGAATCTTGATTTCATCTCCGGGGTAAATCATATGGCTTCGTTTGCGGTTGTAACTCTTTAATTCCTGCGTGGTGAGTTTGAACATCAGGGCGATTTTTTCCAATGTATCACCGCGCCGGACGGTATACACTTGCGGTGTGGTGACGGCCACGGTTTGTGAAGATTCGATATCATCCGAAGGTAACCGCAGCTTATCCCCGGGGTGAATGATGTTTCGCCGTCCCACAATTTCCTGGTTTAATTGCCGCAGCAATGTGTCGGTTGTGCCGTATTGTTTCGCGATGGTATGAAGCGATTCGCCGCCGCGAACGGTGTGATAGGATGGCGTATCTGTTGTTGTATCTGTTGTTGTTTTTGTAATGTCTTGCTTATTTTCTTTCACTCCGGTATCAGAAACGCGGTCAAATTCGGTCTCTTCTTTCAGTTGATCCCGCAGCGCGTCCAAATCCGACGGGTCTTCCGCGTCGACACCTAAATCGGCAATCACTCTGGTTTCATCCGGTACGGAAGAGGTGTTTGGTGTGGATTTCAACGCGATCAGCAATTGATCCAAATCGCTGGAATTGGTGAAGAAAAATTTGTCTAACGCTTTATGAAAAGATGACGCGAAATTTTGGCGGTTGGATACGCTTCGTATGATTTCATGATCAGAGGGATGCGTGATAAACCCCATCTCAATTAACACGGAAGGCATATTAATATGCCGCAACACCATAAAGTTTACTGTTGATTTTTGAGTACGGGCACGCATCGGTAATTGAGGGATAGAGCGTTTGACTTCTTCTGTCACCAACAATGCAAGATCCTTGTTTTGTGGAGGGATATTTGAAAAATTTGAGTCATTGCGGCGATTGATTCCCATGATTTGAATCCGCTCGGAATCGTATTTGCGGTGGTAGTATTTTTGCAACCATGCCGCACTGCTTTCCCCCATATAATACACTTCAAATCCACGCGGTTTTAACGGGGATGTATTTCTGGGAGGGGCATTAAAATGCAAGGATAAAAATAAATCGCCCTGATACTGCTGCGCCAATCGCACCCGGTTCAACAGCGCGTAGTCCTTGTACGCATTTCTCGTTGAGCCTTCCACACCGAAAGGGGCAGGCAGATAATCGCCATAACGTGTCATGATAGGAAGAAAGCGGGGGTCTGATTTTAGCAGATTATAAAGCCGAATTCCAACATCCAATGCCATTTCACTCTCAACCAAATGCGGGCGTTTGCAATATCTTGAACCGATGGCATTGGTGTTAAACCCGCCATGCCCGGGATCAATGATGATCACCTTTTGGCCGTTTCTTTTTGCTTGCAAAATTTCTTGTTCGGATGGAATCAAGGTATGATTCGGTGTTTTGAACGGCATATCGATGGTAATCATATCCGTCCACCGGTCATGATGAATCTTCTCCAAGTCTACATTCGATAAAACAGGAATAAAAAGTGTTAATACGTTAGAAGAACGGTCTTTGCGAAATGTAATGGTATTGAACGCGACACTGTCAAACGCCTCGACCGGTTTATTGTAATGCCCCGGATTTACCCCCACCAACCGAACTTGAATGTAATTCTTTCCTTTTGAGACTGAATAAGAAATCATTTGAGAGAATTCGAGCGTAATTCGTGAGAAATCCGTATAATCCGCCACACGTATTTTTTGCAACGTGTTTGACCCGGAAGACCGGCTCGCAGCCGAAAGTTCACTGGACATCAGAAAAAAAATCAGTCCCAAAGAAAGTAAGGTTACACTCAGTTTTTCACGCAACATCATAGCGCCCATCTCCAAAAGTATGGTCTATTGACAATAAATGACATCAAATTTTTTACCATCTTAACATGAACACAATAAAAAAGCAATAACTAACCTTGATATTTATGGGCACTTAAGAACTTGACGTTCACTGTAATTTTCAGTTGATGTTCGCTAACTTATTTATTTTGATATCCGTACTTTATTTTTTTAAAGAATAACATGGTTTTCCGATACTGTCATCATAATCTTATAAAAACGTTCAGATTATATACTATCATCGGCCTATTTGATAAAATGGTTAGCGGATTCAGTATTTTATTTTCCACAAAGGCAACCGGTTCTCTACCGCATATTAACCATTGATATATCTATAGTTAATATACGTTTTACCAGCGGTTGCAGGGCAAAGTACCCATCATTAAGAGATAATATGGTATAATTATCTATTTTATGTTTTCTTGCTTGTAAACCTCAACGGCTGAACAGAACGGACTATAATTTTCCTATCCAGAACAATTGCGCGAATTTTATTGATATTGAAAGGTGGAAAGTCATGGAACTCATCCTTGCTGCCGCAGCCGCGATTCTTGCCTTAGTTGTTGTCATCATTTTTGCTATGGGGGTCATTTCCAAAAATCCCGGAAATGAAACCATGCAGGAATTATCGTCGTTGATTCAAGCCGGGGCGCGCGCGTTTTTGAAACGCGAATATACCTGGGTATTTTCGTTTGTAGTTGTCATTGCCGTTATTTTTTGTTTTGTGCCGCTGTTATCTTGGAAGACGGCGGTGGCATTTGTGGCTGGGACCATCGCGTCGGCGGCTGCCGGATACATCGGCATGAGCATCGCCACCAAAGCCAACTCCCGCACCACTCAAGCCGCTATGGATGACGGTTTAAAGGGCGCGTTAAGTGTGGCCGTATCCGGCGGGGCTGTTATGGGAATGTCTGTGGTCGGCCTTGCGCTTCTTGGCTTGGTCATTGTTTATTGGATGTTTGATGGAGAAACCTCCATCGTAAACGGTTATGCGATGGGCGCCAGTTTGATGGCCCTTTTCGCCCGCTCCGGCGGTGGGATCTACACCAAAGGCGCTGATATGGGCGCCGACCTAGTCGGTAAAGTTGAAGCCGGCATGCCCGAAGACGATCCCCGCAACCCCGCTGTGATCGCCGATAATGTCGGCGACAATGTCGGCGACGTCGCCGGTCTGGGTGCTGATTTGCTTGAATCCTATGTCGAATCCATCATTGCATCTATCGCCATCGCGGCGGTTGTTTCTACCAGCATGGAAGCCAATCAATCCCTGCAAGCTCTGCCGTTCTATATCGCCGCCATCGGCATTTTGGCATCGATCATCGGCATTTTTATTATCAAATTGTTCGGCTCTAGCAATCCGCAAGGTTCTCTCTTAATGGGGATGAACACCAGCGCGGTTTTAGCCATTGCTGGCAGCGGAGTGGCTGTGTATCTCATGGGATCAACCTGGACTGTCGAAGGAACCGAATACAGTGTTTTATCTCCCTGGTATGCAACCATTCTGGGTATCGTATCCGGTATTATCATCGGGTTTGTCAGTGAATACTATACCTCTTCCGATTACAAACCGGTGAAAAAACTGGCCGAAAACTCCCAAAGCGGCCCGGCGATTACCGTAACAGACGGCATCGCAGTCGGTATGGAAAGTACAGCGATCCCCATCATCGTATTGGCGGTAGCCATTCTTGGAGCCTATTACGTTGCGGGCTTCTACGGCATCGCCATGGCAGCGCTTGGTATGCTCGCCACCACCGGTATGGTTGTTACCGTTGACTCCTATGGTCCGATCGCAGACAACGCGGGCGGGATCGCGGAAATGGCCAAACTGGATCCGGAAGTTCGCGAAATCACCGACAATCTCGATTCGGTTGGCAATACAACCGCGGCTATAGGCAAAGGATTCGCGATTGGTTCAGCCGCGTTTGCCGCGATCGGATTGGTTTCCGCCTTCTTGGTCTCTACCGGCATGGAAGCAAGCGCGGTTTCATTAATTGATGTCAAGGTTGTTGCCGGTCTCTTGTTAGGCGGTATGCTGCCTTTCTATTTTTCCTCCCTACTGTTCCGGGCAGTGTCTAACGCGGCGTATAAAATGATTGAAGAAGTGCGCCGGCAAATCAAAGAAATTCCCGGGTTGATGGAAGGCACCGCCAAGCCGGATTCGGTACGGTGTGTGGATATCAGCACGCAAGGCGCGATTTACGGGATGCTCTTCCCCGGCGCGTTGGCGATATTAACTCCACCGGTTGTAGGCTTCTTTATGGGAGCGGAAGCGCTCGCCGGTGTGTTGATGGGCGCTGTGGTGACCGGTGTGATGCTGGGGATTCAAACCGCGAACAGCGGCGGGGCGATGGATAACGCCAAAAAGTATATTGAAGAAGGCCACTTCGGCGGCAAAAACTCGGAAACCCACAAAGCCGCGGTAGTGGGCGATACCGTTGGTGACCCGCTCAAAGACACCGTCGGCCCATCCATCAACATCTTAATCAAATTGATGGCGGTCATCAGCCTGGTTTTAGCCCCGCTGTTAACATAACGTGTATTTAAATGAACGAACCAGAACTGGAGTGGCTTATACCAGGTTGCAATAAGCATGTTGGTTAAAATCGAGTGAGCAGAGATGGTCATGGTGGGCTACACTACGCTTTGAGTCCACCCTGCATTTTCCTTATCTTGTATGCTTGCGTGAACGATCCCTCACTCTTTATAGGCAACTTGGTATTACTTCGCTCGCTGGTTATGCTGCGTAATCAATTTCCGATTGGGTTCGCGAAGTAATCGAGTTTGAAGCGGAACCCAACGACGCTAATCTCCTGGAGCCTGCAGCTCCACCCCCTCTGTCCTCCTTGCGTCGGTCATCTCCCCCAAATGCTTTGGGGGAGACTAGGGCTTATGCAGGCTGGAAGCCTGCACCACATTTTTCAACCGCGAATGCACGCCAAATCATGCGAATAACAGCGTGGGTATTTCCAGTTTTTCCAGTTTCAAACTGATTTTATTTGTGATTACCGGGGAGGAAAAGCGTGCTTCCGGCTCGGCGGGAGCCTCGCCCTCCCAAGGCTTGCGCATCCATTTACCGGCTGGAAGCCTGCACCACATTTTTCAACCGCGAATGCACGCCAAATCATGCGAATAACAGCGTGGGTATTTCCAGTTTTTCCAGTTTCATCCGGTTTTATTTTGATTACTGGGGAGGAAAAGCGTGCTTCCGGCTCGGCAGGAGCCTCCTCCCGATTCATCCCGGCATTAAGACACTGTCAGACTATTAGTAGCCTGTCAATAATGACATGATGGTAGGTGGATGCATAACCCCATTGTTAAGGAGTCTGTCGTTGTCCCCCTTTTGACTATGGGGGAGGAGTATTGTTTAATCATCATTTATTTGAAATGCGTATTATTTTACAAATTCTGGCTTATACCGCATTAATTCCCGCATTTGCCGCACATTTTCTTCCAAGCCAAAGACAAAGGGTTCCCGCGTTTTCTTGCCGTTGATGAGATCCCATAAATCGACTTCTTCACCGCTATTGAGGTAGCGCATGACTCCACCGGCTTCGTGAAGAATAACAGCACCTGCGCAGATATCGTATAGGCGGATGGGTTCCTGCAATCCACAGATAATTTTCCCGGCGGAAACAATTCCAAGATTGGCTGCCGCTGAACCAAGCGCAAGCATTCTGCCAATGTAATCAATATTATACGCATGCGGAATCTTTGACGGCATCAAGATGCAGTTGTTTTTGCGGTTCATATCACAGCGTTCATGGACATGAATTCGTTTTGTATTACGGTAGGCCCCTTGTCCTTCAACCGCCCAATACATCTCATCGATGGCGGGCATATAGATAAAGCCTATCCGCCGTTTGCCCCGCTGGATTAACCCCAATGAGATGCACCAAACCGGAAGTTCATACACAAACGGCGCGGTGCCGTCGATGGGATCGCAGGCCCAGATGTATTCGGTGTTTTGTAGATTGTGATGGCCGCTTTCTTCGCCGTAAAAAAAGTGATCGGGAAAGCGTTTGTGGATTTCCTCGCGTAGAAAATCTTCGATGTCACGGTCGGCGGCTGTGACGTAACTTTGATCCGGTTTTTGTTCAACATCGACCTGCTTGAAATACTTCATCGCGATTTTGCCGGCTTCGTAGATCAGCGGGCGAATTTCATCGGCGGTTTTTTGAATATCCAAACGACTATCCTCCGGTTTTTATTGATTTCAATGCTTGTCTTTCTTTGTCTTCCTGACGCCGAACATCTCTTGAGGGAGAATGGATAATGATGACCACGCCCTATAATGGATTCTATCCGGCATGGTTTGAATATCCAGACGGGACGGGAACCCCAGCGAGGATTAACAGAAGATAAATAAATAGGGCGATTAATCGTGCCGATTAATTGTTTCTACTGCTCTTTTAATAGAGAAAGCGTTCCGTTGGTTACCGTAAGCGTGACCGGTACCTGGCCGCCGTTGACGGCGCCTTTTGCGGTGGATACGCCCTTATTTGCCGAAACCGGCAGATTGAAGTCGGACTGGATTGATCCGTCTTCGGTTTTCAATTCGGCCAACATGCTGGCACCGGCGGGAGCACGCAGGATTAAGTCACCGTTTTCGACCGTGCAGGTATAGCCTTGTGAAACGCCGGCTTTGGGGTGCAGATGGAGTGTTCCGTCTTTTACATTCACCTGAACGCCGCTGTGGAAGGTATCGCATTCAACATCACCGCCGCTGTTTTCAACTTGGATTCTGCCTTGGACTTCCTGGATTTCGATTTGGCTTTCGTTGCCGTAGAAGATAATGATGCCCGCGATGTTTTTGATGCCGGCATCGCCCTTGGAATGATCGACGGTGACATTGTCGTTTACGGTGTCCACACTGAGGTTGGCATTGACGGTTTTGAGGTTGACCCGTTTGTCTATGTTTTTCACAATCACGTTTCGGCCGTGCGATTCGATTTCGGTTTGGCCGCTGATATTTTGCACATGCACATCGCCGTCGCGGTGGTCGATTTTCAGGTTGGCTTGCATGTTGCTGACTTTCACATCGCCCCGGCGGCAGTTGATTTCCACCGGCATGGTTTGCGGAACGCTGATTTTTACATCGATGCCGGTGCTGCTGCGGCCCAGATTGAGAACGGTGGAAGGGCCGTTGTATTCCAGAACCAAGCGGTCAGGGGCTTTTTCGTAGGGATAGATGCTGATGAATTCGAGTTTGCCGCGGGCTTCATCCACTGTGGCGCCGGTGGCGCGTTTGAGACCTTGCAGGAGGATGTAGGGTTCGCTCCAGCCTTCGACTTCGACATTGCCGTTGAAATGGATGATTTCCAACACGTTTGAATTGGGTGGGACTTGAACTTGCTGGGTGAAATCCTGTTGGTCGGTAACGGTATTTTCTTCGTCTTCAAACCAAGTTGGCATTTCCATATTCACCGATTGGCAGCCCATGAGCATACAGGCGGTGACAAAGGCGGCAATGAATGGGAAACAGAAAGAAACGCGGTTTTTCATCCTCAACTCCAAAGGGAAAAGATACAAGTCATTATAAGTTACACAGACAATAATTTTAAGTATACCCTTATAGGTGTATATAATAAATCGGTTTTTGGGATTTTCTCTATTATTTTTTTGGTTTTTATGATAGGTTCAAAAAAAGCCAAGCATCTTGAATAGGGGAGCATGATCATGCCGACAACGTTCAACCGCCGCTGTTTTACGAAAACGTCTCTTTTCGCCGCATCTTCTTTTGCATTGCAAACACCCTTCAGTCGGGTTGTGGGGGCGAATGAGGATATCCATGTCGGGGTCATCGGGTTTCGCAGCATGGGCAGAGGGCATATCCGCAATTACAACAACGCCAAGGGGGCGCGTGTCATTGCGCTTTGCGATGTGGATCAAACTATATTAAAGCGGGAAGCGGATGAATTCCACAAACGTAATGAACCCATCGAAACCTATACCGATGTGCGCCAGCTTTTGGAGAACGATTCCATCGACGCGATATCAACCGCGACACCAAACCACTGGCACGCGCTCATTACAGTGTGGGGCTGCCAGGCCGGAAAACATGTGTGTGTCGAAAAACCGGTTTCGCACAATATTTTTGAAGGCCGGCAGATGGTCAACGCCGCGCGTATATACAACCGTTTGGTACAGGCGGATTTAGACCGGCGCTCGGATGAGGGATTGAAAGAGGCCGTTGAGTATGTGCAGCAGGGGAATTTGGGGAAAATATTGATGGTCCGGGCGTTTGATTATAAGCGCCGGGACAGCATCGGTTATGTCACCGAACCGCAGCCGGTGCCGGACTCCATCGATTATGATTTGTGGTGCGGTCCCGCCCCGAAAAAACCGTTGATGCGCGAGCGGCTGCATTACGACTGGCATTGGGTGTGGGATACGGGATGCGGTGAAATCGGCAATAACGGGCCGCATCAGCTGGATATCTGCCGCTGGGTCTTGCAGGAAGAGGGGCTGCCAAGCAAAGTGATGAGCTTCGGCGGGCGGTATGGCTATACCGATAATGGTGAAACCCCGAACACGCAGGTGGCAGTGTTTTTGTATGATTCGGCACCGATTATTTATGAATCGCGGGGATTGCCGCGCGGCCATAACGATCAGCGGATGAGTGATTTTGTTGGCGTGACAGCGACAGGGAAACCGATTCGCATCGAACACAATTCGACCAGCCCGCACAACAAATGGGTCATTCAATGTGAAGGCGGCTATTTGTATGACACCATTGCCTATGACAATAACGGAAAACGAATCAAGAAATTCGAACATCAAAACGGTAACCCTCATGCCAATTTCATCAAGGCGCTGCAAGCGGGCAAACAAAGCGAGTTGAAAACAGACATTTTGGAAGGGCATATTTCCACTTCCTTGGCGCATTTGGGGAACATCTCTTACCGCGTTGGACAGTCCGCTGATCCGGAAGACGTGAAAGCGCACGTCAAAACCAATCCGGATTATATGGCTGTGCTCGAACGGTTTAAAGAGCATTTACAGAAGAATAAAATTCCATTGGATGATGATTCGATCAATTTGGGTCCTTGGCTGGAATTTGATTCGGATTCAGAAACGTTTATTGGCGGGCATAGCGAAAAGGCCAACAAACTCTTAACGCGGGACTACCGCGAGCCTTTTGTGGTACCGGTGCTTGCATAAAACCGTGAATGTTTGCCGTTTATAACCGGTTGTTATACGTTAAGCTTGTTTGTCGATTTGATGTATGGATTTCAGTACTCAAACGAACAATGCGTTGATGCAAAATTGCATCTTTTTCATCAGCAGAACAACCATTCAAGAATACTTATGATTTCCGAATTATGCCGCGCTGATCCCATAGTGGTGAAAGGGTGACAAATGGCTTATCAAAAGTTGGGTGAAGTGTTATTGGAACAAAACCTATTGCCGCCGGAAACCTTATCGGAATTTTTGCAGGCGGCCGGGCAGGATGGAGATGCTTCTTTCCCCATGTTGTCCAACCGGACGTATTTGCATTACCTCAGCAAAAATCAGATCAAGAAGTTGATGGGCATGTTTTGCCAGACCAAAGTCATTGGTCCGGATGAAATGAAGTGGGATTTTGACGCGCTGAATTTGGTTCCGGATTCGTTCGCGAAGCGGCATAAGTTTATCCCGGTGGGGTTTGCCAGCAATGAAACCGAGATGGTTGTGGCGACCAAAAAGCCGTTATCCGGCCAGGCGGTTGACCATTTGCACCAAACAACGTTAAAAGAAATCCGGCAGCTTTTACTGACGCCGGATGATTTTTCTGACCTATATCAAAAAGCGTTTCCCGGCAGCCAGCCAATGAATTTAATTCAAGCGGATATTGGGGATGACGAATCACGCGCGGTGGAAACGGTGGATCAGATCATCATGCAATCGCTGGATAAACGGGCTTCGGACATTCATATTGAACCGTCGTATGAAGAGAGCCGTATTCGTATCCGGATTGACGGCATCCTGCATACCATCGGGGAATTGTCAAAGGACATTACGTTTCCGGTGATCTCCCGCATTAAAATTTTGGCGAACCTCGATATCACCAACCACTTCACTCCGCAAGAAGGTTCGTTTTTATTTTTGCATTCGGAATTGGATACGCCTCCTGTGAATATACGCGTCTCGATTTTGCCGGGAGCGTTGGGAGAGAAAACCGTGCTGCGGCTGCTGCCGCCGGAAGAGTCGCTGCTGCCCTTGAACCATTTGGGGATGCCTGAAGCCGTTTATGACACATTTTTGCAAACATTGCAATCGCCGAATGGAGTTGTATTGGTAACCGGACCGGCGGCCAGCGGAAAGTCGACCACGTTGTATTCCGTCTTGCAGCATTTACGTGATGACCGCACCAATATTTGTACGATTGAAGATCCGATTGAGATGATGATGTCGGGAATCAATCAGTTTCAAATTAATCCACATCATGATTTTGGCTATGCGCGAATCTTGCAGTCGTTGCTGCGGCAAGACCCGAACATCATCATGGTGGGTGAAATTCGCGATGTCGAGACGGCGGAAATCGCGCTGCAAGCCGGATTAACCGGGCATTTGGTGTTTTCTACCCTGCATACAAATGATTCAGCCAGCGCGTTTACCCGTTTGATTGAGATGGGCTGCGATCCCTTTTTGGTTGCGGCATCCATTCGGGCCGTTTTGTCGCAGCGGCTGGTTCGGTTGGTGTGCGAACAGTGCAAAGCCCAGCGGGCCCCGCGGCAGGAAGAACTGGATTATTACGGCATTCGGCGTGAGGATATACCCCAGGTGGCGTATGGAAAAGGTTGTGAACGGTGCCACGGCACCGGTTTTGTTGACCGTACCGGGTTGTTTGAAATTTTGCCGATGGATGAAGAATTGCAGAATTTAATTATGGTCGAAAAATCACCCACTGCCATGACGGACATGATGAGGCGAAAAAATTTGATTACCCTGCATCAGGATGGGATGAGAAAATTACAAAAGGACATCACGACATTAGAAGAAGTGGCAACCGCGGTCTATCTCAAACGGGATTAACCGAGCCGCGGGTTATACCGCTTCAATGAAATAACTCACGTTACGCACTACATTATGATATGCCCGTTTTTCTAATCGTTCGCTGAATCTATCGCCCTCGCCCACCGGGAGAGGGACGGGGTGAGGGTTCGGGAGGAATAAACCTCTAATGACGCGACTGCGTCATGGGGA
>CAYVAZ010000140.1:2897-12634 GCA_964449065.1 uncultured bacterium | reverse complement strand
AAAATGAGTATCAAAAGATTCACGATTTTTAATCAATATAACATACTCATAATAAAGCATTTATGATATGATTCTGTAAAAATTCACCCACAAATTATTTTGACGAGGCATTTTTTTCTTTTCTTTTCTACTAAACTGTGTTATTTAAAGTGTATGATGAAAGAAAAAGCCTTTACCCTCATCGAACTCCTCATCGTGGTTGCCATCATCGGCATCCTCGCCGCGATTGCGGTGCCCAATTTTTTAAACGCGCAAACCCGCGCGAAAATCGCGCGGGTGCAATCTGACCTGCGTTCCGTGCAGCAAGCCTCGGAAATGTATAATCTCGATCACAACGCCTTTCCCTTTCCGGCGCATTCCGGAAATATGATCACCAATGTTTACGAACTTTCTACCCCAGTATCTTATATCAACAGCGTTGATCTAATTGATCCCTTTAATCCCGAATCCATGAAAGAAAATTTCGGCATGAACGTCACAAGCTATGTATGGGTGAATTACCGGGGACGGTGGTCAAATGGAGAACGCGGAAGATATGGAGATTTGGTGGACCGGTTTCCTGCGGGTGTTGCAATGAATTCACAAGGCCCGGATCATGTTCATTCCGGCGGGTCTCACCCTCCATTGGAACTGCGTTTTGGTGTGGGAGCCAAAAATCCGTCGGACAGGCTATACCATCCTTCAAACGGATTGAGAAGCAATGGTGATATTGTTCGCTATGGAGGAGAAGTCGCGGGGATTATGCTGCAATAATGATTTTGGTGTTTTGAAAAATGGTAACTGGTCAGCGGTATAAAGGGAAAAAATGGGTTTGATTTACTTTTTTCCTTCCCTAATGCAATGGGAGAGGCTAGGAGAGAGGGGTATGGCATTTTCTCAAAAAATCGGATCAACCCTCCCCTACCCCCCCCCTCCAGGCTTGGGAGGCGATATTTTTCTTCAAACGGCTGACCTATTACAAAAAATAATTAAAACCGTTTCGTATTTATGATAAGATAAAATTACTATGGATAGAAAAGCCTTTACCCTCATCGAACTCCTCATCGTCGTGGCCATTATCGGCATTCTGGCTGCGATTGCGGTCCCCAATTTTTTAAACGCGCAAACCCGCGCGAAGGTGGCCCGTGCGCAAAGTGAACTCCGCGCCATCGGCACGGCGCTCGATATGTATCAACTCGATCACAACGAATACCCCTGGCCCCACCGCGGCGGGAATGTCATTACCGTCGTGCAGGAACTTACTACCCCCGTTGCCTATATGGCAACCGTCGATTTTGACGATCCCTTTGCTCCCCGCGGAAAGATGGAGCAGTTGCAAGAGTTCTCGCAAGGGGGCCTGTTTGAGAGCTATGTGTATGTGCATTACCGAGGACGCTGGGGCAAAGACGGCAACCAATGCGCCGGACGCTATGGGGTCCCGATCTCCAACTGCCCGAAAGGCTACGGCATGAAATCCACCGGGCCGGATTTAACCAACAACGGCGGGGTGCATTGGGCGCTGGAAATGAAACTGCTGGGCGGCGAAGTGACACCCGGCAATCCCATCGTCACCCCAGGGATGCATGCCAACAACCGGTTGTACAATGCCTCTAACGGATTGCGCAGCTTTGGGGATATTGTCCGCGCGGGTGGAGAAATATCCGGCGTGGCGGGCGGGTAAAAAGAAAGCAATGACGATGATTCTTACTTAACTGACGTTACGCAAAAGGGAATAGAAAACTCATGTTGAAATTGAGTTCTATTGAAAGCCCTTTAATTTTCCGTACGACTATCGTCTTCTCCCTTTGGGAGAAGATAAGAGATGAGGGCGATGAGAGCGATTGCTCCCTACTACTCAGTAGTGTACAAAAAGGGTATTGTCTCCCTAAGCCCTCACCCCGTCCCTCTCCCGGTGGGCGAGGGCGATAGATACAGCGGTAGATTAGAATAACGAGCATATCATTACGTATGCGTAACATGAGTTACATAATAGGCTTCACTTCTATACTTGAATCTTTCTTATCTTCTTTTGGAGACTTGCCGTTCACTTGTTCAAGGAACTCCTGATACGGACCGCCTGTGTTGATGAACTCGATAGAACGGGAACGTTTAACGGACCGTAACACTTCATCGTTCATTCCGCAAAAGGTAATTTGCCGTAAATAAGACAACCGCAATAAAACGTTATACAACGCGTCAATAACGGGAGGGGTTGTATTTACCAATCGGGTGCAGTCGAAGATCAACTCCAGTTTGTTGTCAAACTTTAATAGAAATTCCAACTGGTCAATCAACTCTTGAACATCCGCTTCCTCCAAAATACCGCGTAGGGCTACCGTAGTCGATTTTTCATGTTTGCGTATATTGATTTGTAACATAAGACCTATCTGGTTCATTCATTGATGTGATAATCTCTATCATAACAAAACCTGAGAGAATTCCAAGAATAAACATCCATTTTTTAACCCTCACAAAAAACGAACACTTCATTTATAGTAATAAAAGATAACAACAGGGAGAAAATGACCATGATCAACCGCAGAAACTTTTTACAATCGTCTTCGCTTTCCATCCCGGCGTTGTGCGGCATTCACAATGCGCAATCGCGGCAGCCTGGAAAACCCAATATCATTCTCATTGTCGCGGATGACTTGGGCTATGGTGAACTCGGCTGTTTCGGGCAAGATAAAATCAAAACCCCCCATCTCGATCAACTTGCAGGGGAAGGGATGAAACTCACTCAATTTTACAGCGGCCAAGCGGTATGCGCCCCTAGCCGCTGCGTGTTGATGACCGGAAAGCACACCGGACACGCCTACATCCGCTCCAACCGCGAGGTAAAACCCGAAGGCCAACTGCCCATCCCGGATGATTCGTATACCATCGCTGAAATGATGAAACAACAGGGGTATGCCACCGGGGCAATGGGCAAATGGGGACTCGGCCCGGTCGGTTCCAGCGGCGACCCTAACAACCAGGGGCTTGATCTCTTTTTCGGATATAACTGCCAGCGCCATGCGCACAATTACTATCCGCGCTACCTCTATAAGAACGAAGAAAAAATCCCCTTGCCCGGCAACGACCGCGGCCTGACCGGAGAACGGTATGCTGCGGATGAAATGATCGTGGAAGCGTTGGATTTCATCCGCCAAAATAAAGACCATCCATTTTTCTTGTACTATCCCACTCCTGTACCGCATTTGGCATTGCAAGTGCCGGAAGACTCAATGGAACAATACATCGGTAAGTGGGATGACCCCGCGTATGACGGTTCCGATGGATATTTACCCCATCCCACCCCCAAAGCGGCTTATGCCGGAATGATCAGCCGCATGGACCGCGACATCGGACGCATGATGAAATTGCTTGAGGAACTGGGTTTGGATGAAAATACCCTGGTTCTTTTCACCAGCGATAACGGCGCTACACATTTAAAGGGACCGGGAGTGGAATTCTTCAACAGCAACGGCGGCTTGCGCGGCAAGAAAGGTTCTCTGTATGAAGGCGGCATCCGCGTGCCCACTATCGCCCGCTGGAAAGGAAAAATCGTTCCGGGAACCCAAACGAACCATACCTCCGCCTTTTGGGATATCATGCCCACGCTGGCAGACATTGCCGGTGGCAAAGCCGCGGAAGACACCGACGGCATCAGCTTCGCCCCAACCTTGCTCGGAGAAGGAAAGCAAAAAGAACACGATTACCTCTATTGGGAATTCCCGTCTTATGGAGGGCAGCAAGCAGTTCGCATGGGCGATTGGAAAGGCATCCGCCAAAACTTGCAGCGCAAACAAGGCGACAAATCCTGGCAGCTGTACAACATCAAAAATGACCGCAATGAAACCACTGATGTGGTCAACGAGCACCCGGAAATTATCCGGCAAATCAAACAAATCGCCGCATCGGCAAGAGTGCCATCGGAAGAATTTCCATTCCCGGCATTGGATGGGTAAAGAGGGACGTGAAAAATAGCAGCAGGCGGCACCAAGTCCGCCTGCTTTCACTCAAACAAAAGATCTATTCTTTCACGATATGCTCTTTCAAAACCGATGTGCTTTCCAGCAAACCGTCGCCGGCATCCGGTGCCATCGCTTGAAATTTAAGTGTTTCTTTTACAATCCCGTTTACGTTGGGATGCACCCAAACATGGCGGGTCATTTTGCGGGTGCGCTCTTGCTGATCGTTTGAGAATGTAAGTCGTTGCTCCACAATATACTTTTGGCTGCCTTTAAACTCCCCTGCCGGGACGGTTACATCTTCATCGGCAGCCCGTTTCACATGTGTTGATAACGATAATGACCAAGAGTCCGCATCCTGGGTATATACGCCAAAGTCCTTTTCTTCATCCACCTTGAGTAGATCAACAAATTGAAATGGGATAGGAGAATCATACTCAATGACAATGTTGTTTCCCACTTCCAACTTTGATACCAATCCCTTTTCATTGACGGTGTAACGGTAGGGTTGTTCGTCATACGTTCCCCACATTTCTTTCGCGTTCCAGCCGGATTCCGTTTCGTTTAATATCGAAATTGTCCGGTCTCCGTAAATGTTTTCATCCGACCAGGGCCTCGGTCCTTTTACCTCATACGACCACTGTTCGCCCTTTTTATATTCGGCGTCCCCTGCTACGGCAAGAACATATGGTGTTACGATAAGACTGATTGCAATAATCCAACGGCTTTTCATACGATACCTCCAGGTTAGAATGATGAGTCTTTTTGTAAGTCTATGTACTATGTACTGTTGTTCCATTAGAAATGGATTAGGAGAAAAAATCAATATGTCGACAACCCATACAGCAAAATGCTATGAATATTTTGGATTGGATGATCCGCAGATTCAAAAGGTTGAAGACCTGCTCTCGCTAATGGATGTCCCTCAAATGGTGGGGCAACTGTTTACCGCCTATATGATGCCGGAGCGGTATACCGTAAACCAGCAACTGCAAGAATATTCGAACCGCTTGCAAGACGAAGTCGCCAAATATCATTTAGGGGGCTATTACTTAAATCGCTACTACCTGCCAACGACTGCGCATTTGATTCAAATGCTGCAAGAGCAATCCAAAATTCCGTTATTCATCGGAGCCGATATGGAAAACGGTGCCGGCAGCGGTTTTGGTGGAGTGATCGCGCAGGGATTGAGTCATTTTCCTGCCTTTATGGCTGTTGGAGCCACCGGTTCACCGCAATATGCCTATCAAATGGGATTTTGGACAGCCGCACAAGCCCGGTTGATCGGTGTGAATTACATCTTTTCTCCCTCACTTGATATCAACAATGATCCAGCAAACCCCATAATCAATGTGCGTTCATTCGGCGAAGATCCTCATCTAGTCGGTATGCTGGGTGAAGCCTATATCCAAGGCATTCAAGATGGTATGGTGGTTCCTTGCGCCAAACATTTTCCGGGACATGGCAATACCTCGGAAGATACTCATCTGAAACTGTGTAAAATTCATGTGGGGAAAGATGAACTGCAAGAGATGGAACTGAGCCCGTTTCAACGCGCTATCGATCACACCCAAATTGAATCCATCATGACAGCACACATCCACCTACCCGCATTGGATAAAGAAGTGGTTCCGGCTACATTTTCTTCAAACATTTTGACCAATCTGCTCCGCAATGAGATGGAATTTGAGGGGGTGATTATCACCGATGCCATGCTGATGAAGGCTGTGACGGAAATATGCGGTCCCGGTGAAGCCGCTGTGAGAGCGATTCAAGCGGGTGCCGATATTGTATTGATGCCCCCGGACTTACCGGAAGCGTATAAAGGGGTGATGCAAGCGGTTGAAAATAAAGAGATTAGCATGGACCGTTTGCAAGAATCCGTCACCCGAATATTGGCCATGAAAGAAGCCTTTGCCATCCTTGAGCCGATTGGTGAGTTACCCTTGCCGATACCGAAACCCCTTATCAACAAAGCAGATGAAATCAGTTTTAATATCTGCTGTGACGCGGTCACATTGGTTAAAAACGATGGCCGCTGCATCCCCATTTTGCCGACCGATGATGCAGGCCTCATTTTTTTGCAAGACAAACGCAGTGAAGAGCAATTTTCCGCGGATTATCTGAATGATTTGGCGATTGTGGTTCCTTCGGAACCGGATCAAAATCTGCGCGAACAGGTGGATGAATATATGCAACAATCCGATATCATCGTGTTCATGGCGGATATTCAGGTCTTACCGGAAAAAGATTCAATTCACGTCCCTCCTGCTCATGAGTCGATTATTCACAAAGCGATTCAGGCAGAGAAACCGGTTATCCTTGTATCATTCGGGAATCCCTACCTTCTCAATGCGTTTCCTGATGTAGATGCCTACCTTTGCGCTTACCGCTTTACGGAACAAATGTTTGACGCGGTTACAGAGGTTATAAGCGGCGAGCGCATTCCTCACGGCCGACTTCCGGTTTCCCTTAATGAAGAATACCCCGCCGGACATGGTTACTCTTTTTAGAGCGGCATCTGCTAAAAGGAGGAATAGTATCGATACAATATTTACTAAGATACAGAATTTTACAAATATTTTCTGCATTTTCCATCTTCTTTCTATACACTCAGTAATAAGGAATTAATGGAAAGGACAAAAGGATGGTTGCAGTGCGCATTCCCGATGTTCAAGATGTCTCGTTTCAAGAAACAAACGCCATTTTTTACATGGAACGGATTCTTGAATTAGTCGATAAACAATGCTTCGCTCAGTCGAAACAGATATTTCTATCGTATCAACAGGCGTTTGAAGACATTCTTTCCGCAAACAATATCAAGCAACTTCATGAGCGTGTCTTTCAAAAAGACGATTGGTCTGTGGATAAGGAGAAACAATTTTACCAACTATTACAGCAATCCCAGTTGAATTTACAATACAAAAATACCCATGACTATGCCAAGGAACTATTGCTCCACATCAGCGAACCGTCCGATAAATCACCCTCACAAGAATCTTTCGAACGCTTGCGTGCCTTATTGGCGGATAACAACGCCCACTACATTGAACCGGATGAAGTCGATATCAATGCGTTTATTGATGGAACGGTGGAATTTGTCGTAGAGAACCGAAAAACAAGCCAAACGGAGAAACCGCTCGAAGGAGATCCGGGTTTTTATCTTACGGATGCGAATGGGAAATCATATCGCTGCTTTATTAAGCAAGTATCCGGCGCGAAAGTTGGGGATACGCTAAATTTGAAAATCACCAATATCCCCGGCTTAACCATCAACGCGAAACAAGCCAAAGAACAAATCGTGTATCTGGAGCCGCGCACCATTCCCGGAGACCTAATAGAAGTCGAAGTGATGCATCTCTCTCACACCGGCAACAGTTTTACCTTTCGCCACCATAGCTACGATGGGTTTTTATGGTTCAAACGCAGAGGGGTGAACAAGGAACTATTTAACGCCCATACCATCAAACCGAAGGACAAAATCCTGGCCAAAGTTCTGTATACCTCTGAAGAAGTGAAACGCTCGCATAAAGGACAAATTACACGGTTGGGCATCCTCAAAGCCATCCCCGTCAAACGGCTTACATAGAATTAAATGATTGACTCTCATTTGTTATAAGAGTAGAATCCTTATTATGAAAACTATCGAGTTTGAAACTGAATTAACTGGCATAAATACACTTATTATTCCACCGGAGGTTGCTTCAAATTTACCACCTCAAGGGAAAGTAACCATTCGTTTAATCGCGGATATAGAAGACGAAGAATGGAAAGAGCAATCTTATCAATATTTTTTACGCGACGATTCTGAAGAAGACACTGTCTATGATAAACTGTTCAATTAGTTTTGCTGTGATCTCTGTGTCTCTGTGGTAAATCCATCATTCACAATACTCTCGCTGCCACAACTCCAAACTCAATAGCATCCACAACTGGTTATTGTAATCGCGTTTGCCATTGGTATGATCGCGCAAAAGAGACTGAACGGCTTGGTAATTAAACAATCCCCGTTTGGAAACCGTTTGCTTGGAGCAAACATCTTCAATTACATCACGCAGTTCGTTTTTAAACCACTCGCCCACCGGAACATCAAACCCATGCTTGCGCTTATGAAGAATGTCATCTGGCAGCATATCTTTAAAGGCCTCTTTTAATATCCATTTGGTTGTAGTCCCTTTCAGTTTAACTCGGTCCGGCAGCGAGAACGCGTATTCCACCAGTTTATGATCCAAAAACGGCACACGCACTTCCAATGAATGCATCATCGACATGCGGTCAACTTTCACCAGCATATCGGCGGGCAGGCCGTGGCGTAAATCCACCCACAACATACGGCTGAGTTCATCCAGCTGCGGCATCTCATCATAAAACGCCTTTCGAAACGATGTTGATTCATCCCTATTGACCGCTTGCAGTACATCAGGGTGGAGGAATTGTTTTCGTAAACGATCTTCAAAGTGTAACGCCCATTTGCGGTGCCGCGCGAACGCGTCCGGGTCAACCCCGCGAAAGAATTTCTTAATCTGGCGCAGATAATCCATCAACGCGTTAGACCGCGATTCCGGAATAGTTCTTTCAACCGCATGAACCAGCCCAGTCAAAACAGGGCGGGGAAGCCAGGAGACATACCGCCGGTAATGCTCGCCCAAATACTTGCGGTACCCCGCAAAAATCTCATCGCCGCCATCGCCGGAAAGCACCACCTTACCATGCTCTGCCGCCAGTTTGGAAACATAGTAAACCGGCAGGCAGGATGAATCCGCCAGCGGCTCATCCAATTGTTTGGTGATGTCATCCAACGCGTTGAGCAAATCGGATGGAGCCAGTTTTTGCTCATAATGCTCCGTGCCGAAATGCTCCGCGACCCGCTTGGCGTCTCCGGTTTCGTCAAACAGATCATGCCCTTCAAAGCCGATCGCGAAGGTTTGAAAGTCCGGCCCGATATGTTCTTTCATCAACCCCACCAGCACGCTGGAATCAATCCCCCCCGAAAGAAACGCACCGACCGGCACATCCGCCAGCAAATGCTCTTGTACGGTTTGCGATAACCGCTCACGAATTTCACGAACCGCTTCTTGCTCATCAATATGGTAATGAGGGTGAATGCGTTCTTCCGGTTTCCAATAGCGCTGCAAATAAATCTGTCCGTTTTGATAGACCAGCATCTCACCCGGTCGCAATTGCCGGATACCTTGAATCATCGTATAGGGTGAAGGCGTGGCCAGATACGAAAGATAGAGGTTTAACGCTTCCAAATCAATTTCACGCGGTACATTCGGGTCGCACAAAATGGATTTAATCTCCGAACCGAACCGCAATGCTTTGCCGTCGAATTGATAATAAAGCGGTTTGATTCCCAGGCGGTCGCGCCCCAAAATCAAGCGGCGGGTAGAGCCATCCCACAACGCGATGCCGAACATGCCTTGGGTGTGCTCTAAAAAGGCATCGCCATAAACCCGGTATAAGTGCAAAAAACTCTCGGTATCGGATTGCGTATGGTATAGATGTTCCACGCTGCCCAATTGCTGTTTAATGGCTGGGTGATTGTAAAGTTCACCGTTATAAGCAACGGTAACCGTTCCGTCTGCGGAAGACATCGGCATGTGTCCGTCATCCAGCCCGACAATCGAAAGCCGCCGCGAACCCAGCCCGACATGGCCATCAATATAGTGCCCCTCATCATCGGGTCCCCGGTGACGAATCGCGTCCGTCATTTGCTGCAAGAGTTCCCGCTCCACCGGCTGGGATTCATCCACATACAAAATACCGCACAAACCGCACATACCGTTTCCTTTATCTGGAATT
>CAYVAZ010000140.1:0-2797 GCA_964449065.1 uncultured bacterium | reverse complement strand
GAAGTGGATGTAGAATTGATTGAAGATGATTCGGAGTGGGCACCCTATCTCACGTTAGATGATGCATATAAACTGGATGAAGTGAGAGAAGCCTTAAAGCAAGAAGATTTGGAAACGGCCGCCCATCTTGCCCGTATATTCACCTTGCAACCAATTTAATGGATTATTATGAGACATCCGGTTCAACAAAGGTATGAAACACTTCGTTGAACCGGAATCTGTACCTATTCTGGATTATTCTTTTTCCACAATGATTCGAACCGGAGTCGGCTTGGTTATCGTGTCATACACCGGTGAATTTTGCACCAACTCTTTGATGTCTTCTTCGCTTACATCGCCTTTCACTTTGAACGTCACCCGAATTTCTTGATATCCCTTGCGCACCTCTGGATCAATGCACAAAAATCCGTTTAAATCAATATCGCCTTCGTATTCCGATTGAACCGCTTCGATCTCCATTCCCCGGGAAGCTGTATGATATGCCAAGGTCGTGGTCATGCAGCCGGATAACGCTGTGAGCAAATATTCAACCGGATTCGCCCCTTGATCTTTCCCCAATAAAACCGGCGGCTCATCGGCCCGGAATTCAAACGGTTTTTTTCTTTGTATCTCTTGTTTTGTACCATAATAGTCATCGATTTGGATTTGATTCAATCCTCCATCAACCCATTGGTTTTTCGCGCGGAATTTAAAGGCCGCTAATTCCGGGTCCTGCTTAACGGCGGCAACGGTTTCTTTGAGTTGGGTTACATGAACTCCATTTCGAATAACATCTTGCTTGCTTTCCATTCCAGTAGTACTCATCTTACATCTCCTTTCGGCAAATATAATGTTAACTAACTAGTTAGTTAGTATAAAACCAAAAAAAATCAGCACTCAATCAACCGCGAAATGGTTTGTCTGGCAGTTTGTATCGGCCATACATCGTGAAATTCTTGCGAAGCCATAATCATTCCACCCAAGATTACATAATAGGAATTGGTAAGTAATTCTTTGTCTAATTTTCTATATTTAGGATCAGCCTGAATCAATTCTTCCACGACAGCACGAATAATTTCTTTTACGGATTCCGCATAATTCTTCGCCGTTTTTACGATAGGGTTTTTGCAATCGGCCATTTCGCTGATCATGTTGTAAAATCCGCAGCCACGGTAGTCCGAAGCCAAAATCCGGTCTCCATAATGTTCGATGATTCCCATATACTTCGTCTTCGCGGAACGCTTTGCCGCGAGAACATCCCGCAGCAATTTCAGTTCCACCGCCATCCGTTCCGTTAAATACGCAATGCACAAATCCTGCTTGGTTGGGTAGTAATTGTACACAGTTGGTTTGGATATTCCGGAACGTTCAATGACCTGGTCGACCGTTGTCGAATGATATCCTTGTTCAAAAAACAAGTCGCCAGCGGCTTGCAGAACCATTGATTTTGCGTTTCCTGCTTTTCTTGGTGCCATAATTCCCGTATTATTGCTTAACTAACCAGTAAGTCAATACTCAAACATAAAAAAAATAAAAATTCTTCTACTCTCCTCTTTTTTCATTGTTCACAAACCTATCTGAATTCACAAAGACATGGCAAACTTATAAAATAACAGAACGTTTCAGATTTGAATAGCCGGGCAGCATTGGCTTCTAGCCGTTACACGTTTGTACACATTGCACCCCTACGCAAACCTGAATTGCTCTAACAATCAATTTATGGGAGAAACATACATCATGAACCATTCATTCAAAATAACATTCTCGATTCTCGCGGTTGTGGGAATGATTTTCGCGGCGGATTGGGCGGTATCCGATTCGCGGAAAGAGTGGAAAAAAATCGTGTTTGTGGCCGGCAAAAAAAGCCACGGTTATATGGCGCACGAACACTATGCCGGCTGCAAATTGTTGGCAAAGTGGCTGGATGAAAGCGGCCTTCCGTTAGATACCGTCGTCTACAAAGACGGCTGGCCCGATGACCCCAACGCCTTTGACGGAGCCGATACCATCATCATGTATGCCGATGGCGGCGGGAACCATCCGGTTCGCGGCCATCTCGATCAAGTAAATGAACTTACAGCAAAAGGCATGGGTGTCGTTGCCATTCATTACGGCGTTGAAATCCCCAAAGGCGAAGACGGCGACGCACTCAAATCCTGGATCGGCGGTTACTTCGAAACACATTATTCCGTCAATCCCCACTGGATCGCCGCGTTCGGCGACCTGCCGGAACATCCCATCACCAACGGGGTCAAACCGTTTTCCATCAACGATGAGTGGTACTATAACATGCGCTTCATCAAAGGCATGAAAGGTGTATTGCCAATCTTGAGTGATGTCCCCCCCAAATCAACCCTCAGCCGTCCCGATGGCGCCCACAGCGGCAACCCCGAAGTGCGCAAAATGCTTGGGATTCCCCAGCATGTGGCCTGGGCCTATGACCGCCCCGACGGCGGACGCGGCTTTGGTTTTACCGGAGGCCACTGGCATTGGAACTGGGCGCACCCCGAATTTCGCCAGTTGGTCTTAAACGCAATTGTGTGGACCGCACACTTGGAAGTCCCAGCCGTTGGGATCGAAACGAAACCGGTGACGCTGGAATTACTCAATGAAAACCAAGACTATTCCATCCCGGAAAACTTTAATATAGAACGCGTCGAAAAATTAATTCACACATGGAATGAACGGTAATCACTCATCACGAATCTTGGGAAAACCGGGTATAGAAATTCCCGGTTTTCTTCTTACTTTTCTTCTTAGGATCTGATGTTACGCAATCCATGATTGTCTATTGCTTGAAAAATGGTTTTTGTTGTGA
>CAYVAZ010000139.1:0-12645 GCA_964449065.1 uncultured bacterium | reverse complement strand
CCTCCCCGATAATCCAAAATAAAACCAGTATAAAACTCTAAGACCTGGAAATACCACCGTCGTTATTCGCGCACATTCGCGTTCATTCGCGGTTGAAAAATGCAGTGCAGGCTTCCAACCTGCAATCCAAAACAAAAACGGTCTTAGTGCAAGTTCCATTGGTTTACAGAAACGTCATCGTCTTCCGATGCGGTCACTTTGATTGTATAGCTCCCATTGGTTTCCGCCGGATTGTACACCCACAAGAAATAGGTTCCGGACTCCAAACCATTCGCGCGCGTTAACGTAAACGCGTTTTCAGTTTGCACCGGTGGCGTTACATTCACCCAATCGCTGCCGTCGTATTCCCAGGTATCGGACAGCCGGGTTTCTTCTCCATCCACTTCACTGAATCCGCTATACAACACAACCCGGCCGCGGTTGCTGTCATACGCCATGCGGTGGCGGCTGCGCGGGGCGGGTGAATTCGGCGTATTAATTTCCGTCCAGGTTTCGCCGTCCCATTCCCAGGTGTCATCCATGTGATCGGTGCCTTCATCCACCCCGCCAAACAACACCATTACATCCCGTTCCGTGTCATAAACCATATCGTGAAACCGCCGGGGCGAAGGAGCATTTGCCGGGCTTAACTCGGTCCAATTCATCCCATCGAACATCCAGCTTTCTCCGTTGATGGTGCCGTTGGCATCGCTGCCGCCGAACAACAACGTAAATCCCCGCGCTTGGTCATACACCATCGAATAGGCATTGCGCGCGGAAGGCCGGTTTGACGTTTCGATCTGTGACCATGCGCTGCCGTCATATTCCCACGTATCGCCGACCCAAGTAAATGTTGAATCAATTCCACTGAAGAGAAATGTTTTCCCCAAATCCGCATCATACGACAAACTGTACCCAACTCGCGGCGATGGAAAATCAGGGGTGGGGATGGGGTCCCATTCGCTGCCGTTCCATTCCCACGTGTCGCCAAAGTTCACACCCCCGCCGCCGGTCGCGGTATCGGTGCCGCCGAACATAATCACCCGCTCGCGGGCTTCATCATACGCCAGCGAGTGAACCAACCGCGGCACCGGACTCAAATCCACCGGACGCAATTGCCAGGATGTGCCGTCCCATTCCCAGGTATCGTTTTCCGGGCCGGTATCCACCCAGCCGCCATACAACACGGTGCGCCGGCGTGCCGCGTCATAGGCCATGCCGAAGTTGCGCCGGGCTTCCGGGCTGGTTTGATTAGAGAACACCGTTTGTCCCGCCCGTTCCACCCGAATTCCAAGCGGGAGATTGCCGGTCGAGTTCCACTCAACGGTCATTGCGGTTTGCGTGTCATCGATCACTACCGAATACGGATAAAACCGGTCATTGCGTTCTTCCTCCGATATGCCGCTAGTAAAATCCACATCAAACGGAAGCAGTTGACTGCGAAGCAGACGCCCGGAAATGAGCGTGCTGCAAACAAAGTTTACCTCGCTCACCTGCCCCGGTTGCACACGAACCAATGATAATTTGCTGTGATTGTCTATTTCAGGATCACCGGTTTCATTATCGCCGTTGTAATACTCCGGCGCGGGCGGCGCGGTAAACGCGGCCCCGTTTGGATCCACGGAGTGAAAGCCGACATCCGCTTCGTCAAAGTGGCTGAGATCAACCGGTTCGATGGAAACGAGATAGTCTCCCTCCGGCAATCCCGGCAGCGTAAAGGCCCCATCCAATTGAGCGTTTTGATCCGTCATGCGCGACAAAAGGATATTGTCCAAATCGTCTACCTTCCGGGCAATCACCATTCCGCCCAAAACGGGTTGGCCCTCCTCAAACACTGCTTTGCCGGAAATGGTGCCGAAATCCGATTCAAGCGCTCCATCACTGGAAGGATACAATTCGGAAATCGCCACTATATCATCGTGATGAATAAACAACTCGTCACCGGTTAATTCCAGCCGGAAGGGGTACATCACACTGGTCGGGGTATCATCAACCGGATCGTTATTGCGCTGCTTATAGGTATTAAACTGCGTATTGGTTAATCCCAAAAAATGGCCGAATTCATGTACCAGTTCATTGGTGAAATCCTTAATGCTTAGTTGATTCTCACCCGCGGCTTCACTTAAGAACCATCCGTTTAACACCATACGGGCGGCAAGGATTTCGTCGTCTTCGCTGCGGACAATTTCCGTGAACGATGAGGCGATTTCTCTCATTCCCTCGCCCAGCAGCAACTCCGTTAAATTGCCTTGATTGTCAAACACAATGGGGTTAATACCCTGATCGGCAAAGCCGTTCAATTCGTTTTCCAAGCTATCCAACGGTCCCAATTGCGTCCACGTTTCCCCATTCCACAACCAATTGTCATTCAAAACGCTGTTATCTTGTCTGCCGCCGGAAACAAACAGGCTTTGTTGACCGGCATCATACGCCATGCCGAATTCAAACCGGGGCGGCGGCGCGGTTTCCGTTCTGGCTTCAACCCAATCCGTGCCATTCCAAATCCATGTGTCATTTAACAGTCCGGCGTTCCCGCCATCGCCGCCGAATAGGACAATCCGCTCCAAACCTTCATCAAACGCGATCTGACCAAACGCCCGCGCGGAAGGGGTTGTGACTTCATCGGTAATATTGGACCAAGTCGTGCCGCGCCATACCCACATATCAAAAAAATTCCCGCCCCCGGTGGAGCCATGTATCGCGTACGTCAGTTCCGATACCGGATCATAAAACACCTGATGACCAAAGCGGCCGGGTGGATTAAACAATGGATTGGAAAAGTCGATCCAGTTTTCTCCATCCCAAATCCAGGTATCGTTCAGCAAGGCGCCATCGTCTCTCCCGCCGAACAACAGCGCTTCCCCGAAGAATTGATCAAAGGACATATCCGAAAAAAACCGGGCGGGCGGACTCACGGCAGGCGACATCTCCGTCCAGGCTTCCCCATCCCATACCCACGTATCCCCCAATGCGGCAAGGGTTCCATCCTCACCGGTTCCAAATCCACCAAACAGGATCAAGCGCTGATTGAAGGTATCGTAAGCGGTCGCGGGATAGGCGCGGGGAGAGGGCGCGGTTTCCAACTCCAATTCCACCCAGGATGACCCGTCCCACTCGCGCGTGCCCCCATCGAGCGCGAAATTGAAATCAAACCCGCCAAACGACAGAAGCGCGTCCCGCTGCTGATCGTAAAATAGGGTATGCCCTCCCAACGTTAAGCGGGTGGCATCCGCGACCACGATATCGGCGGGCAGCGGCTCGCCTTCTTGCAGTTCAATATTGGCGGACGATACCCCGTTCCAAACCGCAACGGCATCGCGCACCATCTGCTGGATGGTGGATTCATCCAAATCACCCAACGGCCCTTGATCCATTTGAAACGAAACTTCAGGCACGTTCCATTTGAGCGGCAATCCCGGTTTGTGAGTCGCCGGGTCGGGCAGCAATTCCACCATATGAACACCCGTCGCGCTGGGGATAAACGAATACCAATCCTGTTCATCCGCTTCTTCAAACGAGGCTTCGATGGGATCATCATTCACGGATATGCTGATAAATTGGTCGTCCGGTTCCGGCGGCTCAGATACCCCGCCCGGCCCAGTTACGGATAACCGGTATTGATTGGTGGGGGCGCCTTCTTCAAAATCCCTCGGCACCACAACAACGATAAATTGTTCACCGGCAGTCAGATTTTCTACAACCCGCGACCGCAGCGCGCCATCGTCTTCGTTGGATTCAATCACAAACAGATTTTGATCTTCATCCGGATCCAACAAAAAAATATTGGCTTGGGGAAATTCAATATCCAGTTGGGCAGGCCCCCCGCCATAAACACAAAGATGGCAAACCACTACAAACGCTCCACACAAAAAAACCGGCCGCAATAAATCACTCAATATCCACTTCAAAGGGCGAAACATGTTTTGCATAATATTTTCCGCTCAGCTCCAATTCAAAAATGATGCGGCATGCATAACTCAACTGCCGCGGATTCCATATTCCTTATCCATCATAATAAAAATTTAACATTTTACAAATCCTTAATTTGGGGTAATAATGAATGGACACGTACCACAATTCATCGCAGGCGGCAACATGATACACAAAGGTTTTTCGCTGATAGAATTACTCATTGTGGTAGCGATCATCGGTATCTTGGCGGCTATAGCATTGCCCAATTTCTTGAACGCGCAGGTCCGCGCGAAAGTATCGCGGTCATTAAGCGATTTCCGCAGCTTGAGCACCGCCTTTGAAACGTATCATTTGGATTACAACAACTATCCACCGATCCTAAACTTGATCCCCGGCTTCTTCGGCTCAACCCCCAGCCACGCCTTTATCCCGCTGACCACGCCGGTGGCTTATTACTCGGGCCCGGTTGACGATCCCTTTCAGCCCGATCATCACAAAAAAGAACCCCTCTTTGATTTGTATGACGGCAGCTACGCCTACAGCGCCCCCGTCCCCAGCGATGCGGACCGGGAAAACGGCCGGTTCATTATCGAATCATATTCATTGATGAGTTTCGGCCCCGATCAACTGCCCACGGTGTTTAATACTTCCCGCTTTCCGGATTTCTACCATCCCTCCAACGGCATCATCAGCGGCGGGGATATTATTTATAATAACAGACAGCAGTTGCACAATTATGGATTTTAAAGCAATTTTAAAAGCAATTTTGAAAGCAATTCAGGTTTGTGGTGATAGAACAAATTGTGGTGATAGAAAAAGATGATAGTTGATGCCGCGTTGATCCCCTTCAATAAATCGTTGACACAATTCTCATCCCGGCTGATCGCGGCCGCAACGGCATAAACATTCTTTGTCCGCTTGATTAAGGAACTTCGTGTCCCTTTGAGGCTTCCCAAACGCGGTACCATTGCTCGCGGGATAAATGAAAATCCAAACTCTTTACCGCCGTCCGAACGCGTTCGGGTTTGCCGGTGCCCAAGACCGGAATGAATCCCGCAGGATGCTTCAAGATAAACGCCAACGCGATTTGATCGATGGACGCGCCGCCATGCTCTTCCCCAATTTTTTGAAGGACTTGAACAAGCGGTTTGTGTTTCTCTTGATCCGTAAACAATGCCCCGCCGCCAAAGGGAGACCATGCCATCGGTTTGATGTTGTGCTGTTGCAAATAATCCAGCGTTCCGTCTGTTTGAACCTGCATGTTTAACACGCTGTATTCGATTTGGTTGGTGACCAAAGGGGCATGGAAGCGGGAAGCAAGCAGATCAAACGTATGGGGCGGAAAGTTGGACACGCCGAAGTGACGCGCCTTGCCGGACTGTTTGAGTTCATGAAAGGTTTCGGCCACTTCATTTGCGTCCATCAAGTCATCCGGACGGTGAATGAGCAGAATGTCGATGTAATCGGTACGCAATGCTTTCAGCGAGTTGTCAACGGAATGCAGGATGTGGCTTTTGCTTGTGTCATACGATTTTATCGAATGATCCGGGCGGTTTTTGGTTTTCAGTTTAATCCCGCATTTGGTTACGATTTGGTAAGATTCCCGTCTCAACGAACTCTCCGCAATCGCTTGACCAAACAATTCTTCGCAGGTATAGCCGCCGTAAATATCGGCGTGGTCAAATGTGGTGATGCCAAGTTCCAAACAGGTTTCGGCCAGCGCGATAACCTCTTTGTTGGACGCGTTCCAATCGGCCAGCCGCCAAAAGCCTTGCACGATGTTCGACAGAGCAGGACCGTTCTTTGTTAACTGCACTTGAGAGACCATGGTGACTCCTTTTCTGTAACCGGATTGGTTAAGCATAACGAAAAGATATAGAGAAGAAAGTGGCAGTAAATTGGATGCTGTAGATAAGCGGTTTTCTCTAAATTGGAGTGGCTGCCAAAACAAACAGTGTTTTAACAACCGCTCAAGTCCATCTTTCAGGGGATTGAAACCGGTAGTGTATTTGCAATAGACCAAAAGCCGCAACCAAAACGGCTATGAGAAGTGAAAATATGATGCCGGCAAATGAGGTGATCCATACTCCTAAAATGAGTAAAACCACTGTACCCAAAACCCACAATAAATCGCCCAAAGAGAAGTAAATAATCAATCGCTTATTGGGCATCTCTTTTCCGGAAGCCCATACTAAATGGAAACCGTTCACAATTAAAACGGCGCCTATCATTCTTAACACATTGTATGGAACCGGTTCCGTAGGACGTAAAAATTCGATGACGCTGCCGGGAATTAAAACAAATAATAGCCCGAACAAAAAACAACTGCCGGCATTGGCTAACATCACTTGTTTTAGGGGATTCATTTTGTTTCTCCTTATGTATACTGAGTTGACATAATAATATCGCGGGGGTGTCACTATGTCAACAAGGTTAACATATAAACCGATTTCTATGGTGGATAGTATTTCACTTCAGATTTTGCTTCATGCGTCTCAAGTTCAGGTTGCAATATCGATTTATTTATCCAAGCATTTGCAAGAAAAAGGGTATGATTCAGTCACTCCAGCGATTCTTGGATTTATCAGCCATTTGGAATGTGGAGTCAATTATGGTTCGGAAATCGCCCGGCAAATGGGTGTTTCCCGGCAAATGGTCGCGAAAACAGTGAAGGAACTCTGTAACGCCGGCTATTTAGAACAGAAAAAAGGACATGGGAAGCAAAAAGAAATTCGGTTTACCAAAAAGGGGAAACAGTTGGTGTCCGATGCAAGAACTTTGCTATCCGGTTTGGATCAAATCTTGTGCCGGGCAGTAAAGAAGAGAAAAATACAATCATGCATTTCCGATATGCAAGCGATCATTGATATCTTACAGACATTGAATGCGGAATCGTAACAATATTCAAAATCATCGAAGCACAAAATACAGCGGCTTTCATTTTAGAATCATCAGTCATTATCCTGTATTAGAAAAGTTGTTTAAAACATTAACTCTTATGGAACGAGATAAGTGATATATTTATGCTCGAACATTCGCGCGCATTCGCGTTCATTCGCGGTTGAAAAATGTGGTGCAGGCTTCCAGCCTACAAAAGCCTTTGGGGAAGATATCCAACGCAAGGAGGACAGAAGGGGCGCGGCCACGTACGATAAAAACCGGGTATCCGGTATTTCGTAGGGTGGGCTCAACGCTCTCAAAACGATGATTACACTTTATATCAAAGCGGGTGTATACCTAAACCAACTCGTTCTGCTTCTGTCCGGTAGCCCACCACTCGCGCAAGCGAGACATGGGAATACAAGCCCCCCGCCAAGCCAAAAGCACCCGCCGTTGTTGCCCCCCTTATTAAGGGGGGTAGGGGAAATTCAGAATCACAAGCCCTGGGAAGGCAACGCTCCCGCCGAGCCAGAAACACGCTATCCTTCCCCAATAATCCAAAACATTTGGCAAAAGAAAATCAACACGACTTGATCGTTCATCAAGAAGAGAATATCGCCGTATGATTTTGGGCTGTCTGTCCGATTATGTACTGTTCAATACCACACACGAATTTATACGTTTCTGGATTATTTTGAAAACATCTCCCGCAGGGCATCTTCAACCGGAGTCAGTTTCACTCGATGGCCTTCTTGAATGCGTGTTGAATCCAGCGAGACATCCTTGGGACGGGGATAGCCGGTATCCATATCTTCCAGCGAAGTCTCTTTTATCTTTCCGGCATCGTGCCCCCGCACTTTGGCCAACGTTTTGCCGAATTCCACCCGCGTTAAACGTTCCGGCCCGCCGATGTGATAGACGCGGTGATGCCCCACCCTTTGGATGAGCGCGCTGACGGCAGTACAAATATCCTTCACATACACCGGCGTACGGAATTCATCGTTAAATAAAGGAACTTCATCGCTCTCTTGAAAGGCATCGTCCATCCATTGCAGGAAGGAGCCTTTGCCGGATGTGTGTGCCGCTCCGTAGATCAAGGCCGGGCGAAGAATCACATGATTCTTCCAGTTTTTCAACACGAGTTGTTCCGCCATGCGCTTGGTTTTTCCATAAAAGCTAATCGGCTTTGGTTCCGCGTGTTCATCATACGGCGCGTTGTTGCCGTCAAAGATCAAATCGGTTGAAATGTATATAAACAGAGCATCTTTTTTGGGAATCGCTTTCATCAATTTCTCGGTTCCCGCAACGTTCACGCCCTGCGCCACTTCATGCGATTCTTCGCACTTTCTTCCATCCGCAATCGCGGCGCAATGCACCACCACATCCGGATCAAATTCCTTAAACAATTCACGAAACGTGTGATCCTGCAATACGTTCAGGCAACCGGTTTGACAACGGGGAATATTAATCCTCCGCTTAGAATAGGTCGCGCAAACTTCATGCACTTTTCGTAAATGCTGTGCAAGATGGCGGCCTAAAAACCCGCTTCCACCGGTGATCAAAACGTTTTGTTTCTTGGCGTGATATAGCATATTGTCACTTCTTCCCCATTCCGTTTGATGAAACTGTTCTAACACGCGTCGCATTCTACTTCAAGTTCATGCAGTACCCACCGCTTTGTCCGGGGGTTTCCTGCACCCAGACGCGCATGGAAACCACGGTATTCTCCGCATCCCACTCTTCGCGGCATTGGAGAAGTTCCGAACCGATGTAATAGGCTAACGATTCACACGTAACATTATCCAACGGCAGCACGATAACTTCCTGTTGCGGGATGGTATAGCGGCTGCCGTCATCCACTGTCACTTCCATGCTTTGCCCGTTTGGATGGACCTTTACCCGTTTGGATCGCGGCAGCAAGACGCATTCATCCAAGCGCTCGCAAATCAAACGCAACGACTTTTTGAGAGGCACGAAATTTACGACAAAGCCTTTTCGCAGCGCGTCCGATTCCACCTCGATCTTCACGCGGAAATTATGCCCGTGCAGCGGTTCGCGGCCGTCGTCAAACAGCGTGAAGTGGGCGGAAGAAAACTTTAAGTACTCTTTTTCTATGCTGATATAATAACTCATCGGGTTTGTCATTCTTTCTTCGTAATAACAGTATGATATGATTTTACTTTCTGTCTATACAATGGAGTGGTAGGCCAACAAATGATCGCGAAACCTTCACGGAAAGATATCGTCAACTCACTGCTTGTGGTCGCGTCGATTTTCTTTGCTTTATTGATTGTCGAAACCGGCTACCGGGCATTGTTGTATTGCTTTATGCCGAATCAATACAAGGTCATCCAAAAATACATCCACGTCGCGCGGGAGGATATCTCCACCGAGAAGTATAAACCGCATCCGTATTTATCCTACGCTCGTACCGATACGAAATATGCCGAAAACGGAATGACCATCAACAACCGCTATTATTCCTTCGCGAAGCCCAAGGATAAAATCCGTATTGCCTGTCTGGGGGGATCCACCACCCGCGAAAAATACCCCATCGCGCTGCGTTTGTATCTTCACAGCGAAACGGAGACTCCCATGTTTGAGGTGATGGACTTTGGCTGTGACGGATGGACGCTGCAAGAAAGCCTGATCAACTACAGCATCCGCGTGCAGGATTTCTCGCCCGATATCATCATCCTTCATCATGGCGCCAACGACGCCATGCCGCGTGTTTGGGGAGAGTTTAAGCCGGATTACACCAACTTCCGCACCCATTGGCAGGATCAAACCGGGCTTCTTTTGCGCTGGTTCAGCCGATACAGCTTTGTAACAAACGGCATCATCCAAAAACGGGGATTTATGGTGCATCACCTGCAAAACTTTGTCATTCGCAATATCCCTAAGGAGGAACGGTTGCCAAAACCTGCCCCGAATTCAGAGCAAACCTACCAACGCAATCTGGATTCGTTTATCAAACTGGCAACGAAGAACAACGCCCACCTCATCCTTGCCGATATGCCTTTTCACAAAGAAAAAAGCCCGGCAAAGACCCGGCCCATGATTCAAGAACATAATGAGATCATGAAGAATGCCGCACGCCAAACCCAAACCGCGTACCTCAATTTCGCGGAACGATTTGAAGACCAGCAGGATTGGTTCAGCGATGCGGTACATACGACAGAAGAAGGCAAACGCTATAAGGCCCGCATTGCGGCAGCGGCGGTGTGGAACTGGTATTGGGATCACGCGGATCATCTTGCGTTCGGACACATCAACCCGAATGAGGATGAAGACAAACGGAAATGGCGGGGCGAACGGGAAATCACGATTGCCTGGAACCAACTCATCCCCAATGCAACGGATTATCACGTGTATGTGAAAGAAAGAGATGAAACAAAATATGCGTATTTAGGCCGCTCCGCGTCAGGAGAGCAAAACGAGTTGGTTTGGAGCACAAATGCCGAACGCATCCATCCGGATTTCCGCTCCGGGCCGCGAATGCATCAGCGGTATGATTTTATGGTCTACGCATTGACACCAGATGGGAATGTAGAGATCACACCGGATCAATCGCGGGAAATAATTCCGGTATTTAACCGTATAAATTATCAATAATTTTATTCAAGATTGGCGGACAGATGGCAATCTTTATTCTATCTTAATAAAAGAATGATTAGATTTGGGGGAGGCGCTTTCGGCTTAGCGGGAGCCTCGCCCTCCCAAGGTTTGCTTCGTGAGACGTGGGCTGCCGGACAAATGCCGTATGATTGGAATTAGGCATACACCCGCTTTTACATGAAGCGTTTTCTATAGTAATAAGAGTGTTGAGCCCACCCTACCCTACTAATAGAATGAGTCGATTAGGGGAAGTACTTCCGGCTCGGCGGGAGCCTCGCCCTCCCAAAACGAGTATACTTTTGGCAACGACTTTCAATTACAATCCAATTTGGGAAGCGGTAAACAATTGATGAACAATCCGATCATTACCAGAGAAATCCTAACCCATCTGCGAATGCCCAACCGGTTCTTCAGCTTGATGAGTTTATTGCTCTTTTCCGCGGTTGTATTTTGTATTGCCTACGCCTTTGTGAAAGACCAGGGGGCAGATCTTTCTGAGGGGGGAAGAAACATTTTTTTTCCCATGGTTTATGTTGCCATGCTGATCGGCATCCCGATCGCGACCATGTCCGCTTCCAGCATTGTGCGCGAGCGTGAAGAAGAAACCCTCGACCTGATGATGACCACCCCGATGAGCCATACCGCCATCATTGGCGGCAAGGTGCTGGCCACGCTGCTTTATTCGCTCTTTTTTCTGATGGCCATGCTGCCCTTTTTCTATTTCAGTTCCATCGCCGGGGGAATTTCATGGGAGGAGATGACGCAGTGTATGGTGGTCTTGATCGGGTTTTACTGCTCGGTTGCCATGATGGGGACTTTCATCTCTTTGATCTCAGTCTCATCCAATATAGCGGGACGCTATGCCATTACCATTCTTTTATTCATTTATCTGGGACCATCCGTTTTTGGCGCAATGATTGCCGCAGTGACCGGTTATAATTATTGGGTTATTTTGTTGATGGCGCTAAGCACCCTCATCAATCCGTTTTACGCGATTTTAATGATCCAATTGCCAAACTCCATGCCCAATGCATCCCTTCTACCGGGGCAAGAAACAGGATTCTCGCAAGAGACTTTTGAGCGGCTTGTTACATTTTATGTCACAAACTCCGGCTATATCACCGGGATATCCAATCTCATCTTCGCTTTGCTTCTGTTCATCCTGACCTGCATGATTTTCCGTGTGTTCAGCAGCCGGCTCTCAACGAAATTCACTTACGCCAACATGCTGGGTGGGATCAACCTATTCAAACGAAAACCAAAACCTCAAGAGACAAACGAAAAGTCATCTGAAACATCTTACCGGGAACCGGTGTTTAGCGACAATAATTATGTCGTGTTTCAAAAAGAACGCTTGCTGTTGAACCGCAAATTTCTTTCCAACGAACGCAACATCCTCATCGGGGCCCTGTTTGTGACCGCCGCGTTAACTTGGTTCGCGCTGTATAAAATCATCCCGGAAGTGGACAAAATTCCCGCCGAATTTTTGTATTATATGCTCTGTGTGTTTTGCACCGTGATTGTAGTGCTGTTTTCACCGGTTACCCCCAGCTACTCCGTTATGGTTGAATACCAAAAAGACACTTGGGATCTATTGCGGACCACGCTGATCAAATCACCCCACATCATTCAAGGCAAGATTCTGAACGGCTTTTTGCAAGCTTCTCTGCCGCTGTTAGGGATCACTATCTCGTTTTTGTTGACCTTTTTAGCGATATCCCAAGTCTTTCATCTGCAAAATTCTTGGGGGTATTTGTTGCAGTGCTTTTTTGTGTTGGTGTTCTTTTCGGCGTGTATGTTCTTTTACTGCTCGGTTGCGGTGTTGTATTCAACCAAAGCGAAGAAGAAACGGTTTTCCCCTCACCGCAATACCTTTATCGTGATCCTCTTTCACTTTCTGGCGCCGTTTTTGTTCTATCTGATGGCGTTTTGTTTTATTTACTTCGTTTTGCGTACTCGTTCCGACAACGCGGTGATTCAACTGGTGGCTTTTTTTGAAAAAAATGTTTTTGTCTTATCGCCCATCTACGTGTTTATAGAACCGGATTGGGGATTTGGGAATTATGTTTTCTTTTTAATGTATAGCGGGGCGATGATCTTTTTGGGAATCATCATCAGTTATGCCGCTTCGTCCGAGATCAAAAAACAAAGCTGAGGTTGAATACCAAGTTGCAGTGAAGATGTTATTGATTAATTGCCCTACGATTGTAGGGGGGGGATTCAAGAATCAACACTTCCCACCACTCACAAAGCAAA
>CAYVAZ010000138.1:11404-12710 GCA_964449065.1 uncultured bacterium | reverse complement strand
AACAAAAACCATTTATCAAGCAATCGTCAATCATGGATTGCGTAACATCAGTTATTTATATAACCTGTAGTAGTTGAAATACCGCTAGACTTTCCGTTATGATATTGTCATTCAATCCATTCAAATCGAGGAAACATATCATGATCACACGTTTGGCATTCTCATTAACTCTTTTCATTGCTCTTATCGGCACCCCAATTCTCTCAATCGCAGAATTCATCGATATACCCCAAGATGTTACCCGCACCTGGCTGGGGCCGGATTTGTGGGGCAACCGCCTGCAAGACTGGCAAATTCATGACGGCCGCATCGAATGCACCAAAGACCAAAAGCGCTTTGAAATGCGCACCGCCCACTTCACCACCCACCGTATAAATGATGGCGATGGCCGTTTTGATATCCAGATGCAACTGGGAACTTTAGGGGCCGTATCAGATAACTCCAAAGCCGGCGTTCTGATTGGAGCGGGACCCACCGTGGATTTCCGCGCCGCCTCTCTCGTTCACCACGCCATGGGTCCTGGAGCCGGTTATTTTGTTGGAGTGAATGGCCAAGGTCAATTAATCATTCAAGACATGAACAGCGGTACCAATAATATTCAAACTCTCATATCCGGTGAGTCTAACGCTGCAAGCACTTCAACTCGTAAATTAAGAATTACCTGTCAATCCAATGGCGATGAACTCACGATCTTTTTGAAGGACGAAACCAACCCGAATGATCATAAACAAATCGTATTTAAAAGCAAAGGAACATTCTCCGGCAATATCGCCCTCGTTTCCCATCCTGGAGATGGCGGGAGATTTTGGTTTAACTCTATTGAAATTTCCGGTTCCAAAATTGACTACGACCCTTCCCGCGAAATTGGCCCCATCCTCTCCGCCCAATACACCCTGAGCCGCAACATCTTGAAGCTGACCGCGCAACTCATGCCGGTTGGAACTCCAGAAAACCAAGAAGTCGTGTTGCATATCAAAGACAACGACCTTTGGAAGCCCATCGCTCATACAAAAATAATCACACCGGGATATGTGGCCAACTTTCGGGTTGAAAACTGGGATGCCACTAAACACATTCCCTACCGTGTAACATATGTATACCAAGAAAGACCGGACTTAGCCGTTGAAAAAATCTACGAGGGTCTCATCCGCCGCGACCCCGTCGACAAAGAATCCATTGTCGTCGCGGGATTCACGGGCAACCACAACACCCAGCGCGGCGTTGGCGGCAAATACTTCCAATGGAACGAAAGCGGCGTGTGGTTTCCCCATAATGATATCGTAGAAAGTGTGGCTTATCATGATCC
>CAYVAZ010000138.1:0-11394 GCA_964449065.1 uncultured bacterium | reverse complement strand
GATGTCTTGTTCTTCAGCGGCGATCAACTTTATGAAGGCGCCAGCCCCACGTATGCCGACCGCCAAGAACCGTATTTAGATTATTTGTATAAATGGTATCTATGGTGCTGGGCCTTCCGCGATCTAACTAAAGATAGACCCACCATCTCCATTCCCGATGACCACGATGTCTATCAAGGCAACATTTGGGGTGCTGGGGGCAGACCGACTGACAAAGACGACAAAGGCGGGTATGTTATGCCCGCTGAATGGGTCAAGATGGTGGAACACACGCAAGTCAGCAACCTGCCCGACCCCTATGACCCCACCCCCATCGAACAAGGCATCGGGGTTTATTACACCAACATGAATTATGGCCGCGTTGATTTCGCCATCATCGAAGACCGTAAATTCAAATCCGGTTGCGCAGGCCTCATCCCCGGAAAAACCGGCCGAGCCGACCACGTGGATGATCCCAACTTTGATGTGTCACGTTTGGATCAACCGCAATTGAAATTATTAGGCGACCGCCAACTTCAATTCTTAGATGACTGGGGCAAAAATTGGCGCAATGCCGAATTCAAAATCGCGCTTTCCCAAACCGTCTTCGCCAACGCGGCCACCCTGCACGGCGGCAACCTTATGCGGTTGCATGCCGATTTAGACTCCAACGGCTGGCCCCAAAGCGGGCGCGCCCGCGCCCTGCGGGCGTTGCGCAAATGCTTTGCGTTTATGTACGGCGGAGACCAGCACCTTGCCACCGTCCTCCATCACGGTATCGATACCTGGAACGACGCGGGATGGTCTTTCACCGTGCCCTCCATCGCCAATTTCTACCCCCGCGCTTGGGTCCCGCTTGGCGAACCAAATGCCCCCATTCCAGGCAACGGGCAGGAACACACCGGCGAATACCGCGACGGTTTAGGCAATTACATCACGGTCTATGCCCACACCAACCCCGGCCAAGATATGGGGCACGACCCCGCGGCCCTGCACAACAATATGCCCGGCTACGGCATCATCCGCCTCAACAAAACCACACGCGATATCACCATGGAAAACTGGCCCCGTTTCGCTGACCCCAGCCAACCCAACGCACCCCAATATGAAGGCTGGCCAATTGTCATCAACCAACTGGAAAACTATGGCAAAAAAGCGGCTGCCTATTTGCCCATAATTCAAGTAGAGGGCATGGAAGACCCCGTCGTCCAAATCATTGATGAAAGCACCAATGAAGTGATCTACACCTTACGAATCAACGGCACGGAATTCCGACCCAAAGTCTTTGCCCAAGGCACCTACACCGTCAACATAGGCGAACCCGGAACAGAGAAGTTCAAAACACAAAAAGGCATAGAATCTATAAGCGAATCCAACAACAAAATCATGGAAATACAGTTTTAATCGTGATATAATTTAATTATTCAATCCCAATTGGAGCGTATCGATGCCGAATTTAAATATAGAAAATGATATGTATCAAAAATTAAAAATGATGGCTCAAGCTGAAGGTAAATCTATAGAAGAAGAAACGGCCACATTACTCAATTCAGTTCTAAATAATAGTCCTAAAAAACAGGAATACGCTTCTGCCGACAACATACTGGAAACATTCAAAAGTAAAGCCGCTGCCTTGCGAAAGCGGATTGGACGTGTAAATAGCAATAGTGCGGATGATATACGCGAACTTAGAGACAATAGATGAATACTTACATCATCGATGCCAGTGTTGCAGTAAAATGGGTAGTTGATGAAATCCAAAATGAGCAGGCTCTATATTTTCTGTCCGACGATATCCACCGCATTGTGCCGGACATTATATTTCATGAATGTCTAAACGCTGTTAATAAAATACGGAATCGAGGCGAATTAGAGTTTAAGGATTGCGTTGATGCTGTAAATACATTATTCAAAGAACATTCTCCTCTGCAACTCATCCCTGTTGATACAATTTGGCATCGTTCGTTAGAATTGGCCAACAATATCAATCACCCTATTTACGATTGTTTGTATCTAGCAACTGCTGAATTACATGATGCAGTATTGGTTACGGCAGACCGTGTATTTTATGATCTTGTTATAACGAGTTCCTATTCCAATTTAATTAGCTGGATTGAAAAATTTCCTACAACCAACAAACGATGCTAAAGCAATTGTCAATAGTTTGTTCGTTTTGGAAAGAGCGAGGCTCCCGCCGAGCCAGAAGGTTTTCACCTTACCCGGCACTTTTGTCTGACACTGTACTAGCATGGATCGAGATACATAAAGATGAACTCATGGCCAATTGGGAGTTGGCCATCAATGGTGAGAATATTTTTAAAATTGATCCACTGAAGTAACGGAGGTGTTGTATGAATCCACGTATAAAACATGTTCATCCTTTGGATAACTATGCTTTACATATTACCTTTGATAACGGTGAAGAAAAAATATTTGATGTGAAACCATATTTAAATAACGGTATTTTCCAGGAGCTCAAACAATACGAACTTTTCCAAACTGTCAAACCATATCTTGGTTCTATTCGATGGAAGAATGGACAAGATTTTTGTCCTGATACTCTCTATTTGGAAAGTGTTCCTGCTTCAGAGGAACAAAAGGTGGGTTAATCCTCCCCCAAATACGGCTGAATCACCAGGCTCATCCAGCAACAAAGTGATGGAAGTGAGTTTCTAAATATAGAAGTCTTATTTTGGATGCGGTTTGATACCTATGATGGTAATTTGACCTTTCTCAGGTCCGTAATGCCAAAATATTCGATATGCTTCAGGTGTATTTTGCTCAGCGTATGCTTCGAAAACTTTCACACCGAATTCTTTTGTGAGAGATGTGTATTCATGTGTTTGTAATCCGGGATGTCTGGGATTCAATTCTAAAAAAGCGAGCGCTTTTCGTACGGCTTTAAATTGCTTTCTTCGATTTGGTTGGGATTTGAGGTGTGTAAAGTCTGCAGCAGCATTGGATGAAAATAAAAGTTGAAAAGACATTATTCATCTAAATATTCAGCAAACGAACCAAGGCTTTTTACTTCGCCTTTCTGCGATTGCTCCATCCCTTGCTTTAAATCTTCAAAGATTTCCGGATTTTCATATATCCACTTTTCATTGTCGGGTATGTTATCCAATGGCTCTAAAATAATCCGGTTTTTCTCGTCAACAAATACCCGAAAACAATCCCCTTCTTTCGTGAATTCGTTTAAGGATAATTGACCGTCTGAACCGGCTTGTATTGTTTTAATCGTTTTTTCTAACATTCGTGTCTTCCCAATTACTTTTTGTATAGTATATGTTTTTCAATATTTAATACAATTATTCTTTTTTAAATCATTATGAATCCATATCCCCCAAATACGGCTGAATCACCGGGCTCATCCAGCAGAGAAATCCGGTAATGATGTGATACAACAGCAGCACCATAAACATCAGCCCAAACAACACACTCTCATCGGTGGCTTGCTCTAAACCATACCCCAGCATGGTAAACAAACCGATAAACACCGGTTCGCGTATCCCAATTCCAAAAATCGATAACGGTATCAATCCCGCGAACGACCCAATCGCCGCAAACGCGAACGCGTAATGAATCGCGATCGAATTTCCCGTCGAAAGATAAAGCAAATAGATCATAAAGTAATTCAATCCCCAAACCGCCAGCGAATACGCCGTCAGACCAAACCATTGCCCTATGGTGATTTGCTTCACCGATTGCTTAAACATCCCCAGCTTTTCTTCCACATTGCCTGAAAGCGTTTCCGGCAGCATCCCCAAAAACTTCGTTTGAATCCGTCTTCGCAGCAAAAACAAACCGAAACATCCCGCCAAAAATAAAATAAATATGGCGGCATACGTATACAGTTGCCGCGGCAGCAACGGCAAACACACCGCAATTCCAAACGTCACAAAGATTATCAATGTCCCCAAATCAAAAAGCCGCTCAATGAATGATGATAAGAAAGCCCCCCGCAATGTATGTCCGGCATTCATGATAAACTTCACCTTGATAAACTCACCCAAGCGCCCCGGTGTGGCTACCCCGAACATGATGCTGGCACACCCCACCACATAATTTTCCAACAATGGAATCTCAATCCCTTCATTGCGCAGCAATATCCGCCAGCGCAGCGCGCGCACGCCCCATTGCAGCCAGTTGATGGGAAACACCAGCAGCAATATCCACAGGTTCATCGAACCGATACGCTGAAACAGCTCGACAATCCCAACTTGAAAAAAGATAAGGTACAAAAAGATTACTACACCCACATAGCGCAGCAATTTCGGATTCCAAATTCGCATTACAACTCAACCATTTCTTGACGGTCCGCGGCATGGCGAAGTTTTAACACAATCTCGGTAATCCGGTAGGCATCTTCGGCCGGCACCAGCAATTTCTCTCTGCCCTCAATCGCGGCAATCAAATTCGAAAACTGCTCCACCTTTTTTGTGGGAGGCAACAACGTTTCTTCTTGCTGATCGGTAATCACTTTGATCTCACCCTTCATCACTTCAATCACGCCCAACGTCCCGGCGATGCGCAAGCGGTCGTCACCATGCGATGGCGCTTGCGCGGGGCGGCAATAATCCAGCCGCGTCGATATGGTCGCGCCGTTATCGGCTAGAATAGAAATGGATGCCGAGTTCTCCATCTCCTCCAAATACGGGTCCCCCACATTATTGTGAAACGCGCACCCCTTCACAAACTCCAAACCGCTTGTCCACCGGATCAAATCCAGCGCGTGGCAGCCAATGTATGGAATGGTACCGCCCAACCCTTCGCGGCTGCGCTCCCATTCACTGCGCGACCCGACCTTATACGACTTCTGCGCCGAACATTGCGTCACTTCACCGATCAACCCTTGCCGCACAACCTCACGAACTTTTTGATACTTCCCATCCATCCGCATCGATAGCATCATCGTCATCACTACCCCGGCATCTTCAACCGCTTTTTGGGTTGATGCCAAATCCTCCAAGGTGGTGGCCAACGGTTTCTCCGTATAAATATGCGCACCGTAGGCGGCTGCGGCTTGCACACACTCCGCGTGCATGTTGTTCGGGGTATAAACGCAAACAATATCCAAATGTTCCTGGTCCAACATACGGCAATAGTCATCGTACTCACTCACAAACGGGCTGTATTGGCTTGACCGTCTCCACTTCTCCATTTGCCCTTCATTCTGAATCGTCACCGCCGCCAACTTCACATTCCGCAATTCCGGCAGCGAATCCCATGTAAATCTTGTATGCCCTTCCATCCCAATCATGCCGACTCTATACATATCCATCCCTTTCTTTAAAATAAATCAACCCAATATAGCCGTTAAAAAAGAACGGTTATTTGAACCCCGCTAAAAATGGTTTGAACTATTCTCATTCATCCTAAAGCACAAAAAAGCATTGATGAATCCCCGACAAAAGTAAAGCGGGCAATTCAATTTCTTTTATACGACCTGAAATTTTCCGGTCCGGTTCGCGGAAACTGGAAAAACTTTGGAAAATTATCCAAAAACCGCTATCATGGCCATGTAAAATTTGGGAAACCAACTTATGTTGTAATATGGCATGTAATTGATAAACAGGAAAGAATCATCGAGGTAACGTATGCCGGCACTCACGATGAAGCACCCTATTAATCAGCAGTCTACAAATCCTATTGAATTACAAATTATTGGACCCGAAAAAAACAAAGATGAAGTTCTACTCGCTATTCGGTCCTACGGATACCGTTTTGTTTCGGAATCCGTTCGGTTGGAAGAAGCCTATTCTGAATTTTCAGGGGCAGAGGCTTTAATCGCGGCACGTGAAAAATCGGGATTCACTCAAAAGCAACTTGCCGAAAAATCAGGAATTTCCAGACACGTTATTTCCTCTTTGGAAAATCGTAAAAAACAAATAGACGAATCCATAGCCAAAAAGTTTTCCACTGTGTTCGACCTGGATTACAGAATATTTCTAAATCCGAATAAAGTGTAACTAAAAATAATGAAAAACGTTTTAGAAACACCTCTCGACGCTCTCGTCTTCGCCCCGCATCCCGATGATGCCGAAATCGGCATGGGCGGCACTATCGCCAAAATGATCGACCAAGGCAAGCGTGTGGGCATTGTCGATCTGACCCGCGGCGAGGTTGGCACCAAGGGCAATGCCACCATCCGCGCACAAGAAGCCGATAACGCCTCAAAGATTCTAAAACTTCAATTCCGCGACAATGCGGATCTAGGCGACGGCAACATCCGCGATACCAAAGCCAACCGCTCCAAAATCATCGATCTGATCCGCCAAACCAAAGCCAACTATCTATTCATCACCCCGCCCTTTGACCGCCATCCCGATCACAAAGGCGCCGCCGAACTCATCACCAGCGCGTTCTTCCAAGCCCGTATGCCCAAAATCGAAACCCTTTACGCCGCCCACTCACCCCAACGGCTCTTCCATTACTTCATTCACGACACCCAAGATGTCCGCTTCACCGTCGATATTTCCGATTACTTCCAAATCAAACTGAATTCACTTAAAGCCTACGAAAGCCAGTTCATAAACCCCGAATTGCCGGACGGCTACAAATACGCGGGGCTGCAAGATTACTTGCAGCAAGTTGAGTCGCTGAATCAATATTTAGGGTCATTAACGGGGGTGAAATACGCGGAAGGTTTTTACAGTCCGGGAACCGTGTTGGTCAACATTCCAACCGATTTATCGTAGCCTATTGTTATTGCTTTTCACTTGCCACTTCTTTGCCGTCCGTTACCTTATAACCGAACTGCTTTATTTCATCGCCGGGCATGGCAAAGATTACTTTGTTCACTTCTTTCTGCACGACAAACGTCTCTTTCAATACCTGAATCGTCGTTCCCGCCCACGCTTTATCCCGAACCACAACCCCTTTTTGTTTTTTACGCGCCAGTTCCAGTTCTTTTTTCATCTCATCCTGAGCGCCCTGCAGTTTTTTCACTTGGCCTCTTTGCTGCATATCCGCCCGGACCAATTTAAGCCGCATCTGCTCATGCTCCGGTGAAATTTTCCCGGCATCCCGCAATCTGTTCAGTTGTTGCAATGCGTGATCCAATCTTTGCGCGTTTTCCTTCATCACCTTCATTTTTTTTTCATGCTGGTGCAATCTATCTGAAAACGCCAATATGTCGTTTCCCAAGATAACTTTGGTCTTTGTTCCAATCTCCGCCCCATACACATCTGCCGATATTTCATTTTCCGCGTAGACCGTCCCGCCGGTGATCGTGCCTTTCGGCCCTTCCACAATCACCCGGTCATGAGAATGCACAAACGACTGCGTTATCGCCGAATTCACAATCACATTCCCCATCGCCTGCAACCGCGTGTTGTGAACATATTTCACGGTGATATCCCCCCCGGCAATGATCGTCGCCTTCTGATTTCCTTGAATACCTCCGTTAATAAATATGCTGCCTTTCGCATCCAACAGTGCGCCTTCCACCAACCCGTTCACATGAATATCCTGCCCGGATTTCACCTGAAAATCCGATAGCACACCGCCGTTGATCACCACCGTCCCATGAAAATCCACATTCCCGCTCTCATACGACACATCCCCCTGAACATCGTATGTCTCGGAAATAACGTATTTTTCCCCCTCGCGGCTGACCGCGCCGTCAATTTCCGCAATCATTTTCTCCCCGGCCTCATCGATGCGGATATTCTTTCCTCCCGGCAATTTCGCGGGATTCCCTTGGTTTGCTTGAATTTCTTTACCATGCACATCCTTTCCGGAGGTTCCATTCGTTGGGGGCACCAGTGTAGCCAGCAATTGGTCTTTCTTCACCGGCAGCACATGATGCTGCTGCTTCCAATCCACCTTGCCGCCTTTTTCAATCAGCTTCGCGCCGTCCAAAACCGATATATCCACTTCCCAATCAACATACCCGTCTTTCCCATGTTCAGGCGGGACACCTCTGGCAACTATCACACATTCATTGAAATTCTCTTCGATTAAAAGCGAACGGAGAGCATCCAAATCGATTCCATTTACAACATTTTGATCGTACAAATAATGTTTCAAACTGTCCTGGGTATAGCGGGAACCGTATTCCAACGCAACTTCTAACTTGGCGATCAACCCATCCTCTTCAAACGATAACGACAAACCATCTCCCGGCTGAAAGTCATCGGGATTTTGTTCAGGTTGTTCACCTTGTGGCTTCGTTTGATTGGACTTCTTGGATGTATCTTTCGCGGCCATTCATGCTCTCCTCACAAGCGCTTCACAATAAACAGAAAGAAAAATCGGTGCGCACAAATTCATAATTGATCTTGTTTTTTATTTGAACAAGTCTATGCTATGTTTATACAGAACATTATAGTAACATCGATTGTACTTGTTTTAGGGATGCGATAAAGTAATTTTTTGAGGTTGAGGCTATGTATAAATGCTGGAACGCGCCATCCATAGTGGGATACCTATGTATACTATCCCTATTTATAGGCTGCTCCAACAAGCGAATCAATCAATTGCAAGGCTCGGTCAATTCGCTCGAAACCCAGTTGGAACGCTACCAAGAAACCGCCCAACAAGAAAGCGAATTCACCACATCATCCCTCTCCGAACTCCAGCAGGAAATTTCGCAAGCCTTTCGCGATATCCGCTACAGCCAAACCAATCTGGAATCCTTGGTCGAGCAACTCTCCAACCGCCTCGCCGCGGTGGAACGGCAAACGGCCCAAATGCAGCAAAAGTTAAATCAACTCGATACCCAAGCGCTGGATAACTTCAACACCCTAAACCAAAACATCCAGCAAGCCAAAGAGGAATCCAACCGCAACCTCAATCAGCACATTGAAAACATGCGCGAAATTATCTCCTCCATCCGTGCGGAAGCGTCCGGTCTAAAACAGCAGGATCAATCCCTTCGCTCCAGCATCAACAGCCTGCAATCGCAAATCACAACCATGGATCAGGAAAACCGCAAAATCTTTGACCGCATCCTTAAAGATTTGGGGGTAGAGGCTCCTCCTTCAACACAACAAACCACAGCATCCGGTAATACTTACACCGTAAAATCCGGCGATACCCTTTCCAAAATCGCTGCGGATCATAACGTGACTACACAAGCATTGATCGGCGCCAATCCCGGCATTAATCCTTCACTGATCCGTGTCGGACAAACGGTCAATATCCCATAATGCGATGAAGCAACTCAGAAAGGAATTCGTACGTTCATGCAGCATCACACCTTGCTGCGGCTCATGACCGCACAAATAGAAAACGCCACCGGCACCACCATACCCCCGCAAATCGCGGCGGAAGCCCTGCCCAGCGGCGGCTTTGATCTCAGTGTTTCAATCTTAACCCTCGGCATCTATCTCATCCTTGCCGTTCTCTCCATCATTTCATGGGCAATCATCATCAAAAAAGTTATGGACCTGCGGGCGGAAGCCAAAAAATCTAAATCGTTCCGCAAACTCTTTTTGTCGAAAGACGGCGATATCGTCGCCTTGTCGCAAGAAGGCATCATGCCCAACAGCAGCCCGGCACGCCTTTTCGTTGCGGCCTATGAAGAACTCCGCCTTTGGGCCACCCTGGACCGCAAACGAAACTGCATCATCTCCACCCGGCCCATCGTCACCCCGCTCGAACGCACCTTAGACCGCACCATCGAACTCGAAAAAGATAAATGGGATTACGGCACCACGTTACTGGCTACCATCTCAACCGTTTCTCCCTTGTTAGGACTCTTGGGGACTGTCTGGGGCATCTACATCTCCTTCCAACAAATGGGAATGGCTGAAAACACCAGCCTCAGCACGGTCTCACAAGGGATTTCCGTGGCGTTGCTGACCACAGTCGCTGGATTATTGGTTGCAATCCCAGCCGTGTTCGCGCACAATGCCATCGTCCGGTCCATACGCTCGGTTGAGAACCATCTGGAAAGCTTCGCGTACGAGATCATCAACCACTTTGACCGGCAAATTGTCGTCGAACCGGGATATGGCAAAAGCACACCGGAACGCAAACCGGCAAGGAGAAAAAATGCCGCTTCGTAAAACGCGATACCGCCGCGAACCGTTAACCGAAGTCAACATTACCAACCTCATCGATATCATCATGGTGCTGTTGGTGGTGTTTATTTTAATTTCAAACTTTGTGCAGACCGGCCTGAACATCGATCTGCCACAAGCAACCTATACCGAACGCTCCGGCAAACAAAGCATCGTAATCGGCATCAGCGCTCCGGGAACCGTTACCGTAAACGGGGAAACCGTATCGGAGGACCAATTGCCCGCGGTGATGCAGAGTTTGTATGAAGAAAAACCGGGGGAACGCGTTTACATCCACAGCGACGGGCTGGCATTGGTCGAACAATTGGTTTCCGTCATGGCGATTGCCAAAGAGGCCGGATTCATTCAAGTTGGTATTGCCGCGGATGAGAAATCAAACGGGGCATAGAGGTACATCATGAAACACAGAACCGCCATTACCATTTCCGTTCTGATTCATGCGTCAATTTTGATTTATCTTGTTCTGCCTACCCGCGCCACCTACAAGCCGCCAAAGCAGCAATATATGACGGTCAATCTAACCGAACCGCAGGAAGAACAACCCCAACCGCCCGAACCCGAACCGGAAAAGCCCCAACAAGAACTCAGCGAAGATACCATTCAAGCCATCAAAACGCGTGTAAAACCAACGCCCAAACCTACCAAAAAACCAACAAACACGCCGACGGCGAAACCAACCAATACCCCTACAAAACGCCCGACGAAAAAGCCAACAAATAAGCCGACACCCAAGCCGTCGAACACCCCGGTGCCGACCGAAACACATACCCCCAAACCCACTCCCACACTGGCCCCCTCGAAAACACCAACCCCACCGCAGGAAATCGTCAGTTTTGAAGATTTATTGAAAACGCCGCCGCCTTCCCCCACCGGAAAGCCCGCGTTCAACTACGGAGAAATGTTCCCGAAAGTCGAAGGCGTCTCGGATGAAGACAAAAGCACCTACGGCACCAAACTCAGCAATCACCTTTCCCGCCATTGGCGCAAACCCAGAACAACTCCCCCGGAAAGCCGGGATTATACAACCATTGTCAGTTTTGTAATTGACAAAAAGGGTAATATCAGCAACGCTACAATCTTAACCGATTCAGGTTGGGCTTTGATGGATCAAACCGTATTAAATGCCTTAAAAAATGCAAATCCGGTTCCCGAACTGCCCCCTACGTTCCCGGCATCATCGGTACAAGTTCGGGTACCATTTGTACTGCAAAAACGCTAAATTTATTCGAATAAAAAGGAGACACACACGTGAAATATTTGTTGAGGGTTTCTATATTTGCCGCATTGCTGTTCAATACCATTATCACCCATTCGCAGCAAATCCCCGTTCCACCGGTGACGGGTGAATTGACCGCGCCCAACGTCATGGTCATCAAGCCCACCGCCG
>CAYVAZ010000137.1:0-12881 GCA_964449065.1 uncultured bacterium | reverse complement strand
TACGTATACGTTCACTCCAACGCCCACTTTTACAAATACACTGACACCAACTCACACCTACACAAAACAACCGACCGATACATTTACACCGACACCTACATTTACACCGACACCACCACCTCAACCAACCGCGATCAAATCCAACACACCACAACCGGTTCTGCCGGAACCAACCAATACCCACACGCCTACAGCAACAAAGCCGCAACCGACTTCCACCTTTACACACACCTATACGTTCACTCCTACCGTCACACCTACTCATACGGCCACTACGTTTTATTCTCCTTCACCCACGGTTCCATTCACACAGACGTTCACTCCAACGGTGACCTTTACCAATACGCCCCGGCCGGGAAACCGGATGCCGAACATTCAAATTCCATCTAACGCGCTTCGTTTTGATCTGGGGGAGATTGAATCCATATCCGTCTTTGTGAATGATGAAGACAACGATCCGCTGGACATCGTCATCCCAAACGGCGCTGCCATTGTTACCTACAAAATTATCAGCACCGGTTCGAATGCCATCATTACCATCACCCCAAAGACCGATACGGAAGGTGAATTTAGCATCCCCATCATCGTGTCAGACGGCAGCAGTAGGCAGGAAGTGGAAATTCCCTTTACCGTATCACCTCCCATTACACCAACGCATACTGCCATTCACTCCCCAACTTCTACTACTACGCTGACATCAACATCAACGCCAACACCAACGCCTACTCATACACACACTTCAACACCAACATTCACGAATACCAGTACATACACTCCAACAAAAACCTATACTTCGACGCCGACACCAACATTGACTTCTACGTTAACTTTTACATACACACCTACATTCACCTTTACACCCTCGCCGACGTTTACATTTACGTTCACCCCCACTTCAACGGCAACACATACTGTGACACCCACGTTTTCGCGTACACCAACATTGGATCCAACAGATACGCCAACAGCATTGCCAACATCCACACCGATACATACATTTACATCAACAATAACACCGTCAGCGACATTTACTTTTACAAACACTCCAACGCGGAATCAACAACCACCGGTAATTGATTCAATACCCGACCTGCGGTTTATCCTAAATCGTTCACTATTGCATGTGCTGGATTTGGATGAGTATATTTATGATCCCGACTCACCGAAAACATCTCTGAAGTGGTCGATTGAAGATGACGATATCCCCATTGACTTGATTTTGGATGAAGAAAACCGATTAAGCGCTTTGAATCCCCATCAATCCGGAGTGTATTCAGCCGTTCTCAACGTATCCGATGGGATATTTCATACCCAGCAAACAATCGTGATTAAAATCTCCCATTTTATTTTCCGCCGGTTTTACCTGCCGAAACCGGTTGTGTTGCAACCGGAGGAGAGATGGGAAAGTGATTATTCGCTGTATGAAATGATTGAGCCGGCAGATTTCCCTCAAGATCAAATTCAGTTTCATATCCGAGAACCTTTGCCTTCCAATATTAGACACACTGCTATTCATCAAAGCGGCAAACTGGAAATTATTGCTGAGGATAACGCGGCTGTCCCTCTTCAGGATATACAAATTATTGCAAGATACATTTCTCCTACACCAATTGTAATCTTTCCTCCCACATTGACGCCAACACGAACACCCACTCCCATCAAGACCGAAACGGCGGTTCCTGTTATGCCCACGGCCACTTCGTCACCGGTTCAAACGGGAGTGCCTGAAATCATACTATCCAGTTGTAATAGAGACATTGCCTTTTCTGAAGGATTGGTTCTGTCTACCGGGATGCAGCCGGTTCACCTATTTACCGCCGATATCAATCAAGACCATATTCCCGATATCCTGACGGCCAATTACGGTACGAACACCGTATCATTGTATGTAAGCAGGCAGGTATTGGAATATGAGCGGCACGAATTGAAAACCGGAGAAGGCGCGTTGAACGGCTGGATGGGGTCATTGAATGCCAATAAGAATCAAAACGGGATTCTTGCATTGAGTGGAATTGATCCCGCAGTGCATTTGTATCAGCCAACCGGAAACCGTTACATTCTGCAGGATGAAGTGGAGTTGAATCACCGGGATATTCCCATTGCAAGCATATCAGAGGAACGATTATCTTTACTCGCCGCCGGCCGCTTTATCAATCCGCTTGAATCGTATGCCGCATTCGCCGGTCCTGATGCGGTTCAGCTGTTTCATACAGCCAACCAGCGGTTATTTTTAAACCGGCAGATCCCTGTGCGGCATCAGCCGTTGCATATCCGCCCGATAGACAGCAATGGAGATGGTTTGGATGAATTGCTGATTGCCTTCACCAATCCGAACGAACTGCAAATCGTTTCCCTTGTCAATGAACAAACAGTATTCTCCAAATCATTGGATGCTGAGCAATTCGGTAATGTTGTGGTTGATTTGATTATAGATGATTTAAACCAGGACGGGTTTGATGATGCGGCGGCGTATACCTTTGGGAAAGAACTGCAAATTATTTGGGGCGGGAATCCGATTCAATCCCAAACATATACCGTTGATATGAGCGCTGTGATTACCGCGATTGCATCCGGCGATTTTGACCACAACGGCTATGCGGATATTTTATTGACCGGCTTGGATGTATCTCTTGAACAGCCTGTGCTTAGCATTTTGTGCAATCAGGGCGGCCGATTTGAATCATCCGTGCAGGTGGTGATTCCCCGTTCGTTTTCACTGAACCAACACTTTGACTTACGTACCGCGGATATGAATGGGGATGGAAAACCGGATATTGTATTACTGGACCGCGACGCGGATGAAGTAATCGTTTATCTCAACCATACCGGGTTGTAATACTGTTTCTATTTTGGATTGCAGGGGCTGCCCCCCCCGTTGCCAATGTCATTGATTTAAGGTACTAAACTTAAAAACGCAACATCTTCTCCCCCAAGTTTGCTAAGGTTTACCCAAAAAAATTAGTCAAGCACTTGCCATCGATATGTTTGTTGTGGGTAGCACCGGCTTCCAGCCGGTACGTCAATCAGTCCAACTCAATGTGAATATACTTCAAAGAAGTCGTCCAAACAATGTTTTACAAAAAGCGGTTTTTTCGGGAGGGCAAGACTCCCGCCGAGCCAGAAGCACCCGCCGTTGTTGCCCCCCTTATTAAGGGGGGTAGGGGGGATTCTGAAGAATCAACGCAGCCCACCCACTCTCGAAGCGCAACCCTAGAAGGACAAGACTCCCGCCGAGCCAGCGGCACGCTTTCCTTCCCCGATAATCCGAAATAAAACCGGTATAAAACTCTAAGAACTGAAAATACCACAACTGTCATTCGCGTTCATTCGCGGTTGAAAAATGTGGCGCAAGATTTCAGCCCGCAAAAGCCTTTGTCTCCCCCAAAGCATTTGGGGGAGATGTCCGACGCAAAGAGGACAGAGGGGGTGCGAAGAGAGCGATTGCTTCCATAACGCAATGGTATTCATAGAGGTCATTGTTTCCATAAACCCTCGCACCGTCCCTTTCCCAATGGGCAAAGGCGATAGACGCAGAGAATGATCAGAATAACGAACATATCCAGGGATACGGAACATCAGTTACATGAGAATCTATTTTTGTCCTTGCCATTTCCCTATTCCCGATTTACTCTAATGAAGCAATGTTATTCTGTTGAATAAGGAGACAACCATGAATGGATCACCCATAAACCGCCGTGCATTCATCGAAAGGTCGGGCAAAGCGGCCACCCTCGCATCGATCCCCTTTATCACGGCAAAAAATGTTCGCGGAGCCAACGACAAAATCGTGATGGGAATCATCGGCGCCGGCGGCAGAGGCCGCGGGGTTATGAGCAATCTGATCCAACAAGGTGCCGAGTTCAACGCGGTGTGTGAAATCTATCCCCCCAATTTGAACGAAGCACTCAAACGGCTCGGCGGCAATACCAAAACCTATCAGGATTACCGCGACCTGTTGGAACAAAAAGATATTGACGCTGTGTTGATTGCGACCCCCGAACACCAACACTGTGTGCAGCTGATTCATTCCGTGCAGGCCGGCAAAGACGCCTATTGTGAAAAGCCGATGTCGAATTCGATTGAAGAAGGTTTCCGAACCGTGAATGACGTACGCAAGACCAAGCAAATCGTGCAGATCGGCATGCAGCGCCGCAGTTCGGATGCCGTAATGAAGGCGCGAAACGTTGTGCGGGAAGGAAAAATCGGAACGGTCTATATGGTGAAAGCTTGGTGGAACTGGACCGCGTCGCGCCGTCTGAACAACTCCCCATTGGAAGCGGAACTGGACTGGGAAACATTCTGTTTTCCCAAAACCGGAGTGGCGTATGAGCCGATGAAATACCGCTATTGGCGCTACTTTTGGCCATTCTCCGGCGGCAACTGCACCGACCAGGGCACTCATTTGATGGACGTGATCCAGTGGTTTATGGAAAGCGGTCCACCAAAATCCGCCGACTGCCACGGATCGGTGTTTGAAATGCACGGCGCGGAAACCCCGGATGTATTTGCTTCCACTTATGACTATGGTTCGTTCCACGCATCCTGGGCGTTGAATTACACCAACAAATATCAGAACGGATGGTCAATCCAGTTTCAAGGAACGGATGGAACGTTGATGATCGATGGCCATGGAGCAAGGGTTTACGGTAACGATTGGAGTCCGGGTGTTAAGCCGGAAATGAACTTTGCCGGGGGGATTCCGACATCGCCGCATACCCAAAACTTCTTGGATTGCGTCCAGTCCCGCCAAGAGCCGAACGCTCCCGTTGAAGTTGGACATCACGCGGTATGCGGTCCGCACTTGGCGAATGTCGCTTGGCATCATCAATCCCGCGCGTATTTAAATCAAGAAACGTCACGCGCGACAACCGGGTAATCAAGAAACCTAAACAATAGAACGTTTTCGACCTGCACCATCTCAAATTGCACCGGCAGTAAAAGGAGAATCAATCAAACGATAATGGAAACGGTATCACTTGAGGTGCGAGAATTTCTTATCCAAGATTTTGTTCCACTCATTTAACTGGTCTTTGTTTTGTTGTAAAACCGCGGAGGCGTCGCCCTGAATTTTGACGGATGTGATTTCATCATTTTGTGCAATTGCATCCACAACTTCTTGGTCTTTTTCGCTCACAACTTCCCCAAACACGGTATGTTTGTCATCCAGCCAGGGCGTATCTTTATGCGTAATAAAGAACTGGCTGCCATTGGTTCCCGGCCCTGCGTTGGCCATAGACAAAATCCCGGATTTATTGTGACGCAAAGACGGGTTGAACTCATCTTTAAATTGATAGCCGGGGCCGCCCGTACCCGTACCAAAGGGGCAGCCGCCCTGAATCATAAAATCTTCGATGACACGGTGAAATTTCAGGCCATCGTAATATCCCCGATTGGCCAGGTTCACAAAATTGGCCACGGTTAACGGCGCTTCTTCGGGAAATAGTTTGAGATTGATTTCTCCTTTTGATGTTGAAACAATTGCTGTTAATCCACTCACTTGAGGCTCCTTGCTTTCGGTATTCATTTTTTCATTGGTTGTATTGATAATACTGTTAAACATCTCATTCCCGTGGAACGATTCGAATTCAGTGTCTTCTTTGGCCCACAAAGCGCAATCCGGGTTAATGTTACACGCTCGGCCCAAATACATTAGGGCTTGATCTCTTTGATTGGTCACGGCCATGCAGCATGCCAGGTTGTAAAGGGCTTCAAAAAAATGCGGTTGTATGTAAATCACTTGTTTGAACGCATCAATTGCATCTTGATAGCGCTTTTCGATAAACAAATCCATCGCTTGATTAAACTTTTCTTTGGCACGCTCTTCTGACATCATACACCTCAATCGAAAAAATACTTACACACCGCCTGCACACGTAAGTGAATGTTGCCACAATACAGGAAATTTGATAAAGTGACTAGCATGTCAAATAACTTACAAAAGGAGAACGTACAATGTTTCACGCCAAAACAATATGCCTGGGGTGGATTTTATGCCTTTGTATAGGAGGAATTAACGTGGTGAGCCATGCCGATATGGATGTAAAAAAAGAAGACTGGGGAAAAACCGCAGACGGGCAAACCGTCGATCTTTATACCCTGACCAATGACAACGGGATGGTGGTCAAAATTACCAACTACGGCGGCATCATAACGGAACTCCATGTGCCGGACCGTGACGGCAACATGGGTGATGTGGTTTTGGGCTTTAATACATTGGAGGAATACCTGGCGGGGCATCCCTTTTACGGCGCATTGGTGGGGCGCTACTGCAACCGCATCGCCAAAGGGAAGTTTACCATTGGTGACCATACTTATGAGCTGGCCACTAATAACGGTCTAAACCACCTGCATGGCGGCAAAGTCGGTTTTGATAAAGTGGTGTGGAATGCTGAAAAAGTAGCGCTCGATATTGGTGTTGGTGTAAAGTTGACATATACCAGCGCGGATGGCGAAGAAGGATATCCGGGGAAAGTGGAAGTAACCGCCACGTATATTTTGACCAATGAAAATGAACTGAAACTCGTTTTTCGCGCCACAACAACCAAGCCCACACATGTGAACCTGACCAACCACAGTTATTTCAATCTGGCAGGGCATGGCAGCGGTGATATATTGGATCAGAAGTTAATGATCAACGCGGATTTCTTTACCCCTGCTGATGATGGATTAATACCAACCGGTGAGATAGTAAAGGTCGAAGGCACTCCATTGGACTTTACAAAACCCACGGCAATCGGCGAACGCATTGATTCAGACTATGAGCAAATCGTCATTGGCAACGGGTATGATCATAATTTTGTGCTGAACGAATTTGACGGAACGCTGCACTTGGCGGCAAAAGCGGTTGATCCAAAAAGCGGGCGGGTGATGGAAGTGTCTACAACCCAGCCGGGGGTGCAGTTGTATACCAGCAACGGCAAAGGGCAGCGCAAAGGCAAAGGCGGTAAGGTATATGGCCAACACGGGGCGTTTTGTTTGGAAACACAGCATTTCCCGGATACGCCAAACGTGGCGCATTTTCCCAGCACCCTGTTAAGACCGAATGAAGTTTATGAACATGAGATTGTGTATACGTTTTCTGCCGAATAAAGAAATTCCGTTTTAGGCAGGATGGACATGGTCTATCTGTGCCCATCATTAGAGCCATTCAAGGTTAGATAGACAGAGAATTGGTATTGCACTTGTCGTAGGGGCACATTGCAATGTGCCCCTACAAAACGTCTACGCAAATCTGAAATGCTCTAGCGAAATACCGGTGGGCAAGATACAGCCTTGCTCTATAATTTGCGGCTTTATCTTTCGGTTAAGAACGCGCCGCTGGATATAGCGTCTCCTAAACCAACGGTAAAGAGGGGATTGTTCACCAATTTGGTGGGGATGATGGCGAACTTATTGCCGTTCATTTCTCCGGTGCCTTCTTCAGCAATGGCCGGCTGGTTCAGGGCGTCACTAAGTTTTTGAATCTGCTCCAACCCCATTTTGCTGATTGGTTCTATAATGCCGGAATCGATATCACCGGGTTCGGTATACAAGCCGTTTTTCGCACGGGCCGCGGCCATCATAGCGGCGAATAACAGCGAATCTCTGGTATCTTGCAATGTAGAAACCAAATCCTCTTCCATGCAAATGTAATAGCCCAAGTTGTGAAAATGAACGCGGGGTAAACCGGTTAAATCTTGAAATAATTTCACAGCCTGGCAAAAGTCCGGCGCACCGGCACCCTCCCGCAGTTGCCGGGCGACCTTGTATTCATCCAAATTCTCCAACAATAACGGCAGTTCCATCTCATTCAAACCGATGCTGTGCACTTTGGGAACGATGATTTTCAGAATGGTATCCCGCACATGCGGTGACGCGATGGAAGCCATCTCTAAATGAATCCGCAATGACGGCTTTTCGTGATGCACCTTTTGCAGATAATCCGCGAGGGGAATGATCACATCCTCGCAAGTGCTGCCGTCGGGATATTTATCGGAAAGGATATGAAAGCCGGAAAACAGCAGATAATCATAACCATCTATGTGCTCTAAAAACCCTTTGCTGAAGGTTTCACACAGTTCGAACTGGTTGTTACGGGGGTTCCATGAGGGAATATAGCGGTTAGCGCGTCCAGGGGTGATTAAGGTACCGTCGATATCGAGTTCAAAATCACCGGCGTAATCAAAGACCCAATGAATGGCGAAAATGCCTTCGCCGGTGGCCGCTTCCTGTGGAGATTTCAGTTTAAATTCGCCGTCTTGTTTGGTAATCACCTTGATTTTGGTGTCTTCGCCAAATAAATCGGCCAATTCTTTGGTTAGGGGGTTCGCGTATAAGGTAACGGGAATATCCAAAGGAGCCAGCGAACGCGCCATATTTGCCGAAGTCCCCCCCAAACGCAACTCACCGGAACCAAAGGTATTCAGCGCCCAGTTGTACGTGTCTTCATCCCGGATCATAAGTTGCAGCGCGGTCCCCCGGCTGAGCGAATAGAACATCCCGGTGATAAAATCGGTGGGGGTGTGGATTTCTTCCGGATAGTCGCCGGAGGCACCATTGAGAGCGGCGTTTTTGAGGGAGCGGTTTTGGTCCAGCACCGGGCGAATCAATTCCGGGGTGAGTTTGATGAATCCATCGATGACGGAGTGGAACGCGCAGGCAATGCCTTTCAATTCCAGCAGCCGTTCCCGGCCCCGCTTCAGCGCGGATTGATATAGAGACTCCCAATGTTCGATGTTCATCCTGCTCTCCAAAGGTGGTAAACCAATTAGGACAACCGTTCTTGTAAGCGTTGTTTGAGCCAATCCGAAAACGCAAAGGGCTGATTCATATCCCAGGCCGCGCGGATCACATACAGGTGATTCACGGCTTCGTGCACCGGTACCGTTTTAAACCGCACCAGACGAATGGCATCTTTTTCCGTTATAAGAATGGGCAGAGTTGGCTCTGCTTCTCCCGCCGATATCACTTCATTCCATGTGATCCAATAATGATCCGGGTAGGCAAAATGGTGCCGCACATCCAAGCCGTATAAAACCGCCTGATGTTCCAAGCGTTCCGGGTTTCCTATGCCCGATATCAAGATCACAGACTGTGAATGATAACTTTTAATTGGGGTTTCCGAAGTGTAGTTGCGCCGCCTCCAGTCTTCAAACGGGCAGATTCCCGTCCAATGTAAACGCCCTTCAAATACCTGCCCGGCAAAGGCTTGCGGCAGAATTTCAAGAGGGGAGGCATCCCGAAAAACGACGGCATGGACGCTTTTTAAGGTACTCAACGGTTCCCGCAATGGCCCCATGGGGAGACAGCACCGGTTGCCGGCAGCATTATTTCCATCCAGCAGCACAATGTCGATATCGCGGTGCAATTGCAGATGCTGTAAGCCGTCATCCAGCAACAGCACATCGCATTGGTATTCTTCGATCAGCTTGGCGGCGGTTACGCTGCGCTCCGAATAAATCCCGCATGGTATACCGGCGGTGAAACAGACCATGGCCGGTTCATCGCCATACTCCATTATCCGTTTGTGATCGAAGGTATCCGAAGTGAGAACAACGGCTTCATCACTCTGCCGTTTGTATCCGCGAAACAGGATCGCGGGATTGTATCCCATTTCTTTCAAATGCAGTGCGGCATAGATGGCAAACGGTGTCTTACCTACCCCGCCCACGGTGAGATTGCCGACCGAAATTACCGGAACATCAACGTTTTCTCCCCGGATGATGCCCCAATTGTACAAGCCGCGGCGGAATCTTTGCATTTCCCCATATAGTATGCTCAGCGGCCAGAACAGCGGGCTGAACCACAAGAGTTTGCCCCGATTGTAATAGGCAAGGTCTTTCCACAATTTGACAAGTTTGGGATTCTCAACCAGCAATGTGCTTCTCCAGTGTTGGAGTGATCACCCGCATAATGCGCTCGAGGGCGCCTTGATTTTCTGTCAATACCCGAAGCGCGTTCTTTCCAATGGATTCGCGCGTTTCTTGGTTTTGGCACCAATCTATCAAAACGGCTTTCAGTTCCTCCGCATCTTGAATTTGCACCGCGCTTCCCGCTTGGATCAACATGGCGGCAATGTCGCGAAAGTTCTGCATGTTTGGGCCGAAGACGATGGGTTTGCTCCATGATGCGGGCTCTAACGGATTTTGTCCGCCTTTTTCCAGAAGAGATTTGCCGATAAACACCATATCGGCTGCTGCGTAAACCGTTTTTAGTTCCCCAATGGTGTCTAATAGAATGATGTTGGACGGTTTTTTTGCTGGAAGGGTGGAACGCAATGTATAGGCAAATTGATGGCGTTTCAATTCATTCCCGATTGCCGGGATTCGTTCAATGTGGCGCGGTGCAACCACCAATTTCAACGGCATGCCTTGTTGGCGAATCGACGTTGTCAACTGAATCAGCAATAATTCTTCGCCGGGAAAAGTAGACCCGGCAACCAGCAACAGATCATTATCCTTTATTCCCAACAAGTTACGCCAATCGGAAGAAATGCCGCCATCCGATTGCGGTTTAGCCGCTTCAAATTTTAGGTTACCCGTATCCACAATTTGGTGTAATTTCGCTCCGACCGTTTGAAAGCGCTCTTGATCCTGGCCGCTTTGCACCATAATTGTCTGAAAACAACTCAGCACGGGCGCAAACAAGGCTTTCGCTTTTTGGTAATTGCCAAGCGATTTGTCGGACAGCCTGCCGTTTACCATGAAGATCGGCACATCATAACGACGGGTTGTATGGATCAAGTTCGGCCACAGTTCGGTTTCAAAGATGATCAAACATACTGGGCTTAACCGGTGAACAAACCGGCGGCAGAGCACCGGTATATCCAACGGCAGATAGCAGCATCCATCCACCTCATCCAAAGATTCGGCCAGGTTTTGCCCGCTCTCCGTAACCGTGGTGATCCATGTTCTGTACTGGGGAAAGCGTTCTTTTACTGTCCGAATCAACGGTCTTGCCGCTTGTAATTCTCCAACCGAGACGGTATGAAACCACACACACTTTCCTTCTTTCATACGCTCTACTTCATCACCGCGGTACAGCGAGAAACGCTGACGAAGACCAATGCGGTATTTCTCGTTGAGCAGCATACGCAAGCCGTAATACGGGGCAATCAAAAAAAGCGCTGTATAGCCCAACGCTCCCCACAGCCATCGATTAAGAGTTTGATTCATCATAGTTGCACGGGTGTATTCGTATTCGATAAGAAATTTTCAATCATGGGCATGTAGTGATTTTCCAAGATGCGATCCCATGCGTATTGTTCGAGCACACGGCGGCGTCCGTTTTCTCCCAAGCGTTTTCGCAGCTCACGATCTTGTATCAATTTCCGAAGTGAATCCGCCATTTGATTCACACTGCCCGGTTCGATGTGGTATCCGGTTTCTCCATCCACAATAGTATGCGCCAATCCGCCGATGCGGCTGGCGATGACGGGAATTCCGCACGACATGCCTTCCAACGCGGTAATGCCGAAGGGTTCGATCCACAATGAGGGTACCACGGAAATATCCATCTCATGATACAGCGCTGCCAATTCGCTTTGGTTGACCCAGCCGCGGTTGATGAGCCAATCGCGCCGCGAGGGGCAATCCATCGCGGCGGTGTAATGCACTTCAAACAGCAGGCCATCATCCCGCAATCGGTCACAGGCCTGGATGAGTGTGTCCATCCCTTTTAAGGGATCATTGGCTCTGCCGGGTAAAAATATTCGTACTTTATCATCAGCGTTGTCACCCTTACCAGGGGTAAATAGCGTTTCATCCACGCCCGATGGTATCATGTGGATGCGGTCCACATATGGCTGCAAGCGTTCCTGCATGAACGAATTGTAAACGATGGCACCGGCTAACTCTTTAAAGTTGGATTTAAGTTTATTTTGATACCATTTCGTAAACGCCAGGCTGAACAGGTATTCTTGCGAGAAGTGCAGCTTGGGGTGGCGCTCTTTAATGCCCAGCAAGATTTCCACCGCGCGTCCGGCGGCGGGCATGCGGCGGAACCAGCAGCGCGCGCATTCTTTGGGGTTTTCGAAAAAGCCTTGATCGCAGATGCGGTTTTCGTGATAGCGGTAATAGTGGAGGTTAATGCACATCAGTTCATAAGCGTAAAAGCGCAGAAAACAGCGTTCCGGCCCCAGCGCGCTGAGGATGTGATTCTTCATGTGATAGCCGTCCATCACAAAGACACAATCCGCGCCAAAAGCGTTTATGGCTTTCGCGAAGCGTTTTTGCACGAGGGCAAAATTGTAGGTATAGCGGTTAAAGGGGATGGTTTCGACGGGATAAGGCATATCCTCGCGCACATCCCCGCGGGGGTAGTATTCTTGAAAATCGGGGCAAAAAAGTTTAACAGCCGCCCCGCGCTTTTGCAGCCCGCGCATCACATGATGGGCATCCACCCAGCACCCGCCGACGGGCGGCCAGTTGAAGGTCAGGTCAACAAACGCAATGCGCGGGGTGGAAGAGAGAGGCATCATCAAAATAATCAATTCTTTAGGATTTTGAGTTATCCTATCTCTGCATAGCCAAACAAAACACCCTCATGGATTAGAATAAATGCTTGTATTTATTGATGAATCTGGGATTAACAAAGCGAACGGTTACTCTACCTTCGCACTGGTCTATGTCACTGCGCACGATTGCCCCCTTCTGGAACAGCAAGTCTTACAGTTGGAAGAAACGACCTCAATTTCCACGCAGTCCCTTGATAATCTACAAAGAAATTTTGGCAACAATTAATAACTGACGTTACGCAATCCATGATTGACGATTGCTTGATAAATGGTTTTTGTTGTGAGCCAACTATTCTCAGTCAAACGCAGTGTCTATCGTCTTCTCCCTTTGGAAGAAGATAAGAGATGAGGGCGAAGAGAGCGATTGCTCCCCATGACGCAGTAGCGT
>CAYVAZ010000136.1:0-13038 GCA_964449065.1 uncultured bacterium | reverse complement strand
ATTTGAAATAAAAAATGTCCGTTATATTGGTAGGGTGGGCTCAACACTCTTACAATCTTGATTACGCTTTATGTCAAAGCGGGTGCAAGCCTGAATCCAACCGAAGGGCTTTGTCCGGTAGCCCACCTTTCGCGAAGCGAGCCCATGGAAGGGCAAACCTCCTGCCGAGCCGGAAGTACGCTTCATTCCGGTAAAAGCAGATGATCCGGCCTATCGTAAATTGCCACCGTTATCCGGTAGGCAGCTTCGTGAGCCGCCTTGCAAGTTGGTTCTATTGGTTGAAGGATTTGTAGAGAGGAAAGCCGGCGTCTTTTTTGGAGATGACGGCTGGGGCGAAGGGCCATTGGATGTTGAAGGCGGGATCGTTCCATAAAACGCCGGATGCGCTTTGCGGATGGTAATCGTGGAACATGTGGTATAAGACGGTAGAGTTGTCTTCGAGAGTGAGGAAACCGTGGGCTACGCCTTCAGGGATGTAGACTGCGAGGGAATCACCCGCGCGCAGTTCAAGGGAATGCCATTGCAGATAGGCGGGGGAATCTTCGCGGAGATCAAGCAGAACATCAAAGATTGCGCCTTGAATGCATTGTACGAGTTTGGCTTCTTCATGCGGCGGGGCTTGGAAGTGCATGCCGCGGAGGGTGCTTTTTTTTTGGTTGTATGAAGTGTTGACCTGTTTGATATCGTGCTGGAGATTGTGCCCGCGAAATTGGTTTTGGCAGAAGATGCGCGTGAAGGAGCCTCTTTCATCCCCCGAAGGATGTAAGGTGATGCAGTAGGCATTTGGGATGGAAAGTTGAGTGAAGTTCATGATAAATAATCATAGCATTGGTATGGGGAAATTGAATGATGGATATCAACAGGAACATATCAATTTTTACAAGGGAGTATGATTTGTAGGTTCGGCGACTTATACCAAGTTGGCACGGAGGGCATTGAGAATGTTATTCATACATTGCCTTATAAAATAAAAGATGGAATCACTCACTTACTCTTAGCAATCTGGTATTACTCATGGCGGAGGGCGACTATTGGGTCCAGGTTGGCGGCGCGGATGGCCGGGTATAAGCCGAAGATGATGCCGACAGTCAGGCTGATGCCGATGGAGAGAATGAGGCTTTCCGGCGTCACAATGGTGGGCATATCAGCAAAGTGTGTGATCACACGGGGAATCATGATTCCTAAAATGGCGCCGATCAGTCCCCCGGTGACGGACAGGGTTACTGTTTCAATGAGAAACTGTTGAATGATCTGTTTGCGTTTGGCACCGATGGCGCGGCGGACGCCGATTTCGCGGGTGCGTTCGGTTACGGCGGCGAGCATGATGTTCATGATGCCGATACCGCCAACCAACAAGCTGATGCCGGCAATCGCGCCCAATACAATGTTGAAGGTGCGTTTGGTTTGGCGGGCTTGTTTTAGCAGTGCCAAAGGGACATTCACTTGGTAGTCTTCTTGATTGTGAAACCGTTCTAAGACATATTCGATTCCAGCGGCGGTGCTTTCCACGTTATCCAATTGGTCGACCTGCACAATGATTTGATGCAGTTCGACTTTTTCGCGGATTTCGGCGCCGGCTGTGCGTTTGAGGATGATATCGCCAAAGCGGCTGCGAGCGACATTGATGGGCATATACGCGTCGATTTGCTGATCGGGCGTTTGAACATTGCTGCCCTGGCTGCCTTCGCTTTGCACGATTCCGACAACTTCAAACACCACGCCGCCAATGCGGATGGTTTGGCTGATGCTGTGTTCCGTTGCCAGAAGTCTACGGGCTCCGTATTCAGTCAACACAACGGTTTTTGCGTTGGTATCCAGATCGCTTTGCGTCAAGGTCCGCCCGGCGATGAGCGGCCGTTTGACCAAATGAAACCAATTCGGCGTGACTCCCAACACGCGGATATCCATGGTGCGTGAACCCAATTGTGCTTGGTTGCGGACAATTTTTACCGGAACGGTTTCACGGACGTGTGTAAAGCTGTCTTGAATACGCCGGTGATCGTCATATTTCAGGCCGTAGACATTCATACGGACCATGACATCTTTGGACGTTTCACTTTCGATGGGTTTCACGCTATTGATGATGATGTTGTTGCTGCCCAGCTTTTGAATTTGTTCCATCACATCGCGGTTGGCGCCTTCGCCTACTGCCAGCATGGAAATGACGCTGCTGACACCGAATACAATCCCCAACATGGTAAGAAACGAACGCAGTTTGTGATTCAGCAAGTTTTTGACGCCCATTTTTACTTCTCTATAGATGCGGGAGTTTTTCATGCGTACCGTCCTTCGATGCGTTCGACGCGTCCGTCTTTCATGTAGAGCTGCTCTTTTGTAAACGAGGCGATTTCTTGTTCGTGGGTCACCATGATTATGGTTTTACCCCGTTCGTTCAGTTCGCACAATAATTTCATGATTTCCGATCCGGTTTTGGAATCCAGATTCCCGGTCGGCTCATCGGCAAGGATGATTTGGGGGTCGTTTGCCAGTGAGCGGGCAATGGCAACACGCTGCTGCTGGCCGCCGGAAAGTTCGGAAGGGTGATGCCGCAGCCGGTCCGTCAATCCCACCATTCGGGCAAGTTCTTGGGCTTTGGCCTGGCTTTCTTCGGCTTCCACTTCTTGATAGTACAACGGCAGTTGGATGTTTTCTTCAACCGTGAGTTGCTGAATCAGGTTAAAGCTTTGAAAGATGAAGCCGATCAGGCGCAAGCGGATTTCGCTGAGGGCATCGTCATCCATTTCCTTTACATGGTTGCCGCTAAGGATATATTCACCCGCGGTGGGACGGTCCAAGCAGCCCAGCAGATTGAGGAGGGTGCTTTTGCCCGACCCGCTGGCTCCTAAGATGGCCCAGAAATCGCCTTTGCGGAAGGAGACATCCACCCCGCGCAGGGCGTGTACTTCCTGATCGCCCATCACGTAGGTTTTGGTAACGGATTCGAGTTGGGCTTCTATGCCGTTTTGTGTTTGATTCATATTTCTTTTCACGATGCTTTCATACGATCCTCTCTTGGCGGGAGAGGGACATGGTGAGACGGGATTGCGCGTCACATCCGAAAGTGTGGCAGTCAGGATGTCTGCTCTGCCATTTGAATCATTTTCTGCCAGTTGAAAAAGTTATTGCGCGCTGGCCAGTTCGTCTTGCAGCGGCTGTTCTTCCGGCGTGTTTAGGTTGTCTTCGTTATTTTGATAGTTCAGCGGCGGTGTGAGCAAAACCAGTTCGCCTTTGCTAAGCCCTTCCTTAATGTGAATCATGCTGTTGTTATCGAGACCGATGGTGACGGGGCGCGCTTCAATCCGGCCATTGCTTTTTAGAACGAATACGGTAGTTTGCCCGTTGATTTTTACTACCGATTGCACCGGAACGTATACGACGTTTTCGTATTCTTCAACAATGATATCCACCTTGCAACTCATGCCGTTACGCAGGGCGGAGGAATCGCTGGTAATCATGATATCGGTGCTGTAGACTTTCAGATTTGGGTTGAGGTATTGCTGCCTTTGGTTGGGCAACGGGGAAACATTATGAACGACGCCTTTGAAACCGGAACCGGGCAGGGCGTCTACCGTGATTTCCGCGTTCAATCCTTCCTTTATTTTGTTCAGGTCTGTTTCCTGTACCAGGATATCGACGTTGTATTCTTCGGCGGCGGTGATGATGAGGATTTCCCGTTCTTCATCGACCAAGGCGCCGACCCGGATACGGTCATCATCGTCATCCCAGTTCTCCAACACGCTGGAGGCATACAATGCCAGCCCATCAATGGGAGCAACCAAAGTAGCGGCTTGAATTTCCCCATGCAACTCATGAACTTGTCGGGTTTCACGTGCTACCCGTTCCTGCCGCCAATAATACCGGGAAGAGGCATCAACTATATTGGCGGAAGCGCTGCTTCGGGTACGCTCTAACTCCATACGGGCTTGTTTAACATCGCTTTCGAGTTGTTCGAGTTGACGGATGTGGGTGTAGTTCTTCAACAGTTCCAAATCTTCTTTGGCCAATTCCAAATCCAATTCCGCGCGATTGGCGGCCAGCTCATCCTGTTGGAGTTCGGATTCGGCCAGATACTTTTTCTCGAAGAGAATTTTAGACCATTTCAGGTCTTCTTTGGCCAGCGCGTATTCTTGGGAAGCGAGTGTAATGGCCACTTGCGCTTCCTTCAGTTGTTTGGGATATTCACCGCTTTTATATTTTACCAAGTCTTGCTGGGCAAAATGGTATAGAAGTTCTGCCTGATCGATATTGGATTCGGATTGATTGCGTACGATATCTAAATTTTCACGGGCGCTGATGAGTTCGGCTTGATCGTTTTGAAGCTCTAAGTGCTGCTCGACCAATCGTTCTTCTTGTTCCGAGGCATCCAGTTTCGCTACAATTTCTCCCTTTTTAACTTTGGTTCCTTCCGGAACGATCGAAATGATATTGGTGTCTTCATCGGTGTTGTTGCGCAGGATGACTTCATCGCGGGGGCGGATGGTGCCGGATTCGACCACACTGATTTTGAGTGGGCCTTGCTTGACTTCAAAGATAGGGGCATCTTCATAATTTCGGTTGGATGTACCGTTCGGCTGCAGAGCCGCGTAGCCGAAACCTGCCGCAACCAGAACGATAATGACTGTTATAAGGATACCTGTTTTACCTGATTTCTCTTGTTTCATTGTTTAATACCTCCGGATTATATTCTGTCCAAATGCCTTCGTGGTTAACTTCGAGAACGCCTAAATCCCGCTGCAATTCCAGTTCGGCGATGCGGAAATTGACCATGGCCGCGGTTAAGGCGTTTTGGGCGGATAATAAATCTTCTTGTGCTTCGAGCAGGTCGCGGATTTCAATCCGCCCGGCTTGCAGGTTTAGGTTTGTGCTTTCGACGCGCTGTTCCGCCAAATTGACAGAACGTGCTTGAATGCGCAGACTTTCTCTTTCTTCTTGTAGTGTACGCAGATGATTGCGAATTTGCAGCTTAATGCTGTCCTCTAAATCCTGTAATGAACGCACGGACTGTTCGAGACCGATGTAGCTGCGGCGGAAGGCGATGGCTTCGGCGGTGCGTTCGGTGGGGAGATCGATGTTTAAGAGTGCGGTATAGAATCCGCTGTCCAAGTCCAAAACTTCCGCGTCGAGTTGACCGGCGGAACCGATTCCCCGCCCCTGCCCGGTCGATGCGCTGCCGAATAAAGTAATCTCCGTCTTCAGTCCATCCGCGGCAATGACAACCTGGCGCTGGGCGTCATAGACTTGGCCTTGCGTAACGCGCAAATCAAGGCGGTTTTGAAACGCCAGTTCGATTGCTTCTCTGGGGCTGATATCAAAGCGCCCGGCTTCCAGACCGGTGGGATCATCCAACACAATTTCCGCGTCGGCTGCCGGAATATCTTCTTCCCGGTCGAACGTGGTGGCGTCCGCGAGAATGCTTTCGGAGGATTGCGCGAGACGGTCAAAATCTTCACGGCTCAATTCGATATTGGCTTCAACCGGTAAGCCCAGTTGCAGTTTGAACGCATCCATCGCACCGGCAAACTCCTGCAAAGAACTCACCCAGTTGTTACGCGCCGAGAGCTCATCCTGGTAGGCTTGATCGACCTGTACCGGAGAAATATCGCCCTGGCGTAAATCCATTTGAGCGCGGCGCGCGGATAGAATAAGGCTGCGGTAATTTTGTTCGGCGTTGTTGACTTCATCCAAGCGTTGTAAAACCGAAAGATATTGATCAGCAATATCAACCACGAACGAACGTTTGAATCGTTCAAATTCATAGATGGCGTAGACCATGTCGCGCTGGGCTTGGGTTAGGGGTTCGGCGACGATGTGCCTACCCGCCCCGCGCAATAACGGGATCGTGAGAGACGCGTCGCCGAATAACCCTCTGGATGAAATATCGCGGGGACTGAGCAGCATGGCAAGATCCCATCCTAATTGGGCGGTAAGCTGGGCGCCCGATAAAAAGGTTTTGCTGAAAGAAGGAGAAAAGTTGTTTGCGATACCTTCGGTGACAATCCCGCCGGGGTCATCGGATTCGGTGCGGTCCAGTTCGTATTGGGTGCTCCACGCCGCGAAGAAACTGGTGCGGAACTCTTCGCGCGCCAAATCCAAATTGAGAGCTTCTTGAAACACCTGCTCTTTTTGGCTTTGGTATTCGCGGCTGTTTCGGGCGGCGACTTGCAAGGCTTCAAGCAAATCCAATATGATAACTTGCGTTTCATCGGTAACATCTTGCGTGAACGTTGCAGACTGCAAATAGCCGTCATTGGGCCAGTGTTCAATCGGTTCGAGATATTGCGTGCCGGCGGAAGCGGGGTGAGACAAGAGGATTGGCTGTGTTTTCATGATACGCTGGCGGAGTTCTTCTTCCGGGTTATTGATGGTAAAGGGTTCGGTTTTGCCAAGACCCGCTTTTTGCGTTTCTAGAATGGTTTGGTAGGTGGTTTTATCCACCGATTCGCGGTGGTATTTGGCGGAACATCCCCCTAAAACGCAACCGGAGAGTGTGAGGAGACAACAGAATATCCATTGCGGCAATTTCATGTAACCATCCACATTTATTTTGGTTATGCTTTACTATTAGAACGATGGTTTTTGCAAAGCGTTCCGAAAAAAAAGGGAATCCATAAAATAAAAGGAACGTTTTGGAAATAGGAACGTTTAATAAAGGAAAGACAACACTGGTAATCTGTTAATCAAAAAAGAACGGCTGGCTATCCGCTGTTTCCCCTCTAGTTAAGGGAGGCTAGGGGGGATCGAAGCACGCATTCAACTACGCAAAATCCCCTGGAGCCTACGGCTCCACCCCCTTATGCAAGGGGGTTGTGGCACTGCGCTAACGCTTGTGAATGGCGGATCCCATTCATTTCATGTGGATTGGTAAGTTTTCATCCATCATAACAACCTTGATGGTCTACTAGAAATACAACACGAGGGAAAACTGTGCGGGATATAAGCGACGACATGCTTGTAAAGCGTTGTAAGAAACACGACGCCGCGGCCGGAAAAGAATTGTTTGTGCGGTACGCGCTGTTTCTGCGCCGGTTGGCGTATCGTACAACCTTAAACCAATCGATTGCGGAAGAAGTCAGTCAGGAAGCATGGCTTAAGATTTTTCAAAACCTGCACAAATATCAAGAAGGAACTTCGTTCCAATCATGGGCGGCATCGATTTGTTATCATTTGTGTGTGGATCATATCCGCAAAGCGCAGCGGCAGCAGCATGTTGATTCCGGTGTACTGCAACAACTGCTGTATCCGGCAAAATTGATCCCGATTGAATATGCCGAACAGAACGAATGGCTGGATAAGATCATGCAGTATATTCAGGAGATGCCGGAACATTTCCGCACCGCGTTCGCGCTGCGCTACATAGAAGAAATGAAGTATCAAGAAATCGCCGACATTATGGGCTGTCCCGTAAAGACCGCACGGACACGAGTCTTTCGCGCCACGGAGGCGCTGCGGGCAGAATTTTGTGTTTCATAGGGGAGATGCTGTATGAAACAACAGGAAGAACGCACATTGCATGATTTGGAAGAGCGCTATCAAAACGCGCTGCAAGACACCATTTCCGAACAAGAAGTACAACAGTTCCGCCAGGTGTTTGAACACGCTTGGGTCAAACGTTCGCTGTGGAACCGGGTATTCGGCAAGCCGCTGAACGCGGGCCTATTGGCGATTGTTATTGTGTTCGCCGGATTGGGTTCGGGATACAGTTTAATGAACCGCACGGTAAAAACGAAAACATCTGAACGGCCCGATCCGATCTTGACGCCGGGGCAGCGGATTGTGGATGATCCTGAGTTGATGGCGTTGTTTCCCAAAGTGAATCATCCCACCTTGATATCCAGCGAACCGGATAATAAGCCGGATGAATCCAAATATTTGGTGCACGGCTATCTGGAGAACGATATTCAAGTCGTTTGGGAATATTAGACATGCGGAACGTATTTTTCCCTCTTTTTCTTATCACACTTTTCCTTGCTGCCGGTTATGCGATCTATACGTTTTCTTCATCAATGGAGCGTAAGGCACAAGCACAAAATACCACTCTGGAAGAAGATGAATCACCCGCAAACCATAAACTTCGTGTGTATTCCGTACCTTCATCGTTTCGTACCGGATATGTCACGATTCTTTCGCGGTTTATTACTTCAACAGATGAATTGCGGTATCCGGATGAGATTCCTGTAGAAGAGGTGATTGCAAGCGCAACAGAACCCACCGAAGAAGCCAATGGCAATCAAAGCGATGCCCCGTTTGCATCCGTGCAGTATGATCCGAAGAAGAATCTTCTTGTGGTGTTGGCAGCGGATGAAGAGCACAAACAAATTCAAGCGTTTCTGGATCAGTTGGAAGACACCAAAGTATCTCACACCCCGGTGATGTACCGGCTGGCGTATGTAGAACGGGATATCCACCCCAAATTAAAGGATTATCCGTTTGAGTTTGAAATAGACGGCCACTGTTGGGATAAAGGGAGAACAAGCAGTAAGTATCCGAAATGGCTGGTAGACTATAGCAAACGGTTTCCTGATATCTTGTTTACGGAAGTGGATGTGGACCGGCACGATCACAAAACAAAATTTGATGTGGAAGGGTTTGCGCGCACACGCAAGGATGCGGAGAGAATTACCGAATATGTTCGCCGTGCCAAGCACACGGATTCGGACACGGAAATTAAAGAGCACGATTTTATGGCCGAAAGCCGGGAAAATTTAAACCGTGTGTTGGGGGATATCTTTCCCAACACGAAGTTGGATGGGATAATCCGTTCATTGCAGCATACGGAAGTATATCAAGTTGAGACGGAAGCGGTGTTGGCATCGGAAAGCGCGGTGCCGGGATTTTTCCGGACAGCCCTGGGGGATGAGTATTTTGTTGAAGTGGAATGTGAAGAGGGGATCGGTCAGGATGGGAAGTACCGTGTTGATATTCATGTTTATAAGAAACGCGATCACGATGACAAGCCGTTTGACGGGAAAAACCTGCATTTATCCACATCGCTCATTACCTCTTTCGGCCAGATCAACATGCTGGGCATCCGGCACCACGACGACCGGTATGTACTGCTATTTTCAATGGAACCGGCAGGCCGCCAGTGAAATGTATCACAGAATTCAGATCATCAAGATCAATCAGATTGAATGCATCATTTATTTTATTGCCTGCTGCCGGCGCTAACACTTCACTCATGAACGTACATTGACAGTTTCGCAACGGCCTCACCCCACCCCACTCCACCCATTCTGGCGCTTCAATAAATTTCAATACCATATTGACATACGGGTCGTTTTTTATAATCCTAAAGGTAGCTTGTTTTAAGGAGGATTATGGTGAAGCGGGGATTTACGTTAATTGAGTTATTGATAGTGGTGGCGATCATCGGGATATTGGCGGCCATTGCGGTTCCGAATTTTTTGAACGCGCAGGTACGGGCAAAACTGGCACGCAGCAAAGCGGATATGCGCGCGATTTTGATGGGCATTGAGCAGCTGCGTTTGGATACGGGACATTTGCCGATAGATGGTTGGGATGACGATACAACGGAAGGCCGCGATATTTTGGAAAATATCTTTAACGGAGTAGGCAACTTTCCGGAAGGTGAACGAAAAAAAACACATTATTTGGGCGTGTTAACCAGCCCGGTTTCGTACTTATCGAGTGTACCGATTGATCCGTTTTTGGGAAAACTGCGGGACGAAACCGACCGGGGATTCGGAAGTCCGACGGATACATATACCTACGCGGATTTTGATCCAAACATACCGGGAACCGGTTCAAACAACAACAACATGAATCTGGCCGCGTTGGAAATGCCGTTGGCAGAGGTGCTGGGATTTACGCCGATGCAGCGGGGGGAGTATGCCTTGCATGGCGTAGGGCCGGATGGTTTTGCGGGAGGCATCAGTGACCGCTCGATTCGGGGATTGCCTTATCATTCATCCAATGGGTTGAATAGCGTTGGAGATATATTTATGCGAACAGGTGGGCGAATCAATCAGTAATCAAGTTCTTACTTTGTATGAAGGGATAATAAAAGAGCCGCGGTTTACACGGCCCTTTCTTTTGAAAATCATCAGATTGTAAAAGGATATAGGTTCAACATCATCCCGGCTGCCAGCCTTCTTTGCCGGTGTAGGGCTGCCCGCCGGGAACCGGCGCGCCTTTCGCGTCCACATCGGTAAATTCGTAATACACCGGGAACGTCTCATTTGAGTTGATCGCATCATCCCATTTAATTTCCCCACCGGTGTAAGTTGCCATCCGTCCCATCATCACTGACATGGTGCTCTCGGCGACATTGCGCGCTTCATTAAGCCCCTTGTTGTTGCGGATGCTGTCCATTAAGTCCGCGTGTTCTTGCACATAGGGTGAACTCTTGTTTCCGGTGTGTTCCCAAATCGTCTTGCCTTTGGCGTCTTGAATCCACCACGGCCCGTTTTGCGACGTACGCGCGCGTCCTTTTGTCCCTTGAAAACGCTCTTCCACTCTGCCGTCTTCGCGCGGGTGCTGACTGGCCATGCTCATCACATCCATCCCATTGGCGTACTGAAAATGCACGGCATGATGGTCGTAAATATCCCCGCGTTCCTGCCAGCCGCGTCCGCCGGTACCAAACGCGCTTATGGGATGATCATTCATCACCCAATTCATCACATCCATATTGTGAACATGCTGCTCTAAAATATGGTCGCCGGACAGCCACAGCCAATGATACCAACTGCGGATCTGCCATTCGACATCCGACCATTCCGGCTTGCGCTCCGGAAATCCGATCGGCCCGCCGCACCAAAACACCTGCGCGTTGACCACATCCCCTATCGCGCCGTCATGAATGCGTTTGATGGCTTCAATGTATTCGGCTTGATGGCGCCGCTGCGTGCCCGCGGCAATAGAAAGCCCTTTGTCTTTCGCTTTCTTGCCGGCAGCAATAATCCGGCGGATACCGGGCGCATCCACCGCGGCCGGTTTTTCCATAAACACATGCTTCCCTGCCTCGATAGCCGCTTCCAGCGTTTCCGGCCGGTAGCACGGAGGCGTAGCCAAAATGACATAATCACAATCGGTCTTCATCAACTCTTGATACGCTTTAAATCCCAAAAAGGTTTCCACTTTGGACGAACGGCCTGCTTTTTCCAATTCCTGTTTTGCCGCGTCAAACTTTTCTTCAAAGATATCGCACAAGGCAACGATCTTACAGTTGTCATCCGCTTGCAAAGCATTAACCATCGCGCCGCGCCCCCGGCCGCCGCAGCCGGCCACACCGATTTTCAGTTCCCGCACCGCGCGGGCTTCGGGCGCGTTCCATACGTTGAAGGCCGTCACCGCCGCGGTCGCCGCCGTGGTAGACTTCACAAAATCCCGGCGTTGGATTGCTGTTTTTTTCTCCGTCATTTTTTTTCTCCCCATTTAAATTGATCAGTCAAACGTCAACTCCTATTTTTGAGCTGTTCTTCCCGAAACACAAGATGAAAGCGTACCGTTTATTTTTACACACAAGCGTATTACAATAAGAAAAATTCCCGAAAGAGGTTATGGATATGGGACTGTTTTCCTGGTTAGGCGGCAAAAAAGAGCCTGAAGCAAAAAAGATCGAAATCCCCAAAATGGATTCCTGCGCGATCACTCCGCGGGACGTGAAAGAAAAACTCGATAACGGCGAGCCCATCATTTTGGTGGATGTCCGTGAAAACGAAGAAGTGGAAATGGCTAAAATAGACGGAGCATTACACATCCCCATGGGCGAGATGCACACACGCTACAAAGAGATCAGTGACGACCCCAACGCAGAAGTCATCGTCTTTTGCCACCACGGCCACCGCAGCGAACAGGTGATGACACAGCTGTGGGGGCTCAGCTTTCAAAACGCCAAAACCATGGAAGGCGGCATCCACGCCTGGTCCGAAGAAGTCGACAGCAGCGTGCCGGTATATTAGAGATTCGAGATTTGTTTGTGGTCATCAAGGTTGCTAACCTTAATTCACATGATTCATAATCATTAGAAAGGCAAGTAAAATGGGTACTATTTCTCGGAGAAAGATGATTGGTGGAACCGCTGTGCTCAGTGCTGCGGGTTTGCTAGGCACAACGAATGAATTATACGCAAGCGCGCACCAAGAAGGCAAAATCCCGCCGGAAGACTACAAAATCCAAAACGGGCGCATCAAACAATCCGTCATGGCCTGGTGCTTTAATCCCATGCCCGCCGAAACCCTCATCGACGCCTGCCACAAAATGGGTATGCCCGCCATGGATATTGGCAGAGAGCATCATGAGGCCTTAAAGAAACGCGGCATGAAGTTTGCCATGATCGGCAGCCACGGATTTAAAACCGGCCCCTGCACCCGCGACAACCACGAGGTTTGTATAAACAGCCTCAAAGACTCCATCAACTTCGCCGCCAAAGTGGGCAGCCCCAACGTCATCACCTTCACCGGAATGCGCCCCCCCGGGCTCACCGACAAGCGCGGCGCTGATAACTGCGTCGAATGCTGGAAGCAGGTCATCGGTCTCGCGGAAGAAAAAGGGATCAATCTTTGCCTGGAACACCTCAATACACGCGACGATACCCACCCCATGAAAGGCCATCCCGGCTACTTCGGCGATGATGTTGACTTCTGCATAGAGATGATCCAAAAAGTCGATTCCCCACGAATGAAACTGCTGTTCGATGTATACCACGTGCAAATCATGAACGGCGATATCATCCGCCGCATCAATCAATACAAAGACTATATCGGCCACTACCACACCGCCGGCGTGCCCGGCCGTGGAGAGATCGACGAAACGCAGGAAATCAACTACCCCGCCGTTATGCGCGCGATTCTAGAAACCGGCTACGATGGCTATGTCTCGCAAGAGTTCATCCCCACCTGGGATGACAAACTCGCAGCCCTCCGTCATGGCGTCAAAACCTGCGATGTCTGAACCAATATTTTTGATTTATCGTTGGGAAAAAAGATCTGTGTTATAAAAGAAGTAAGGGGGTAGGAAAACGTCCCCAAGGGGAGTCGAACCCCTGTTACCGCCGTGAAAGGGCGGTGTCCTAGG
>CAYVAZ010000135.1:0-13051 GCA_964449065.1 uncultured bacterium | reverse complement strand
AAAAACCATTTTTCAAGCAATCGTCAATCATGGATTGCGTAACATCAGTAAATAATGAAACCAGCGTTTTGTTATTACCCAATCTCACTGAGTACCTTCGATAAAAAATCTTGGCGTTTGGCCATGAAAATAACAGCATGATTTCTTTTATTGATTGCATGAACTACACCGCCAATGCCATTTATGCGATTCAAAGGGCAGACGAAAGCATTGCGGAACGGGCAGAAAAACCAAAAGGCAGCCGGAAAGTAGACACCGGCTGCCTTGTTGAAAGGAATATAAAGTTGTGAGTTACTGATAGAGTTCCCAGCCTTCAGCGGAGGATTCTACCACTACTTCATTTTGAAATTCGAGCGGCAATGCGGCGCTGCCCAGACTTTCGAATGGCGGTTCGGTTTCATCGAATCCATAATGTACGATGGTGTTTTCTAGCGGATCTTTTGGTCCATCCGCAACGCTATCTAAGTCTTCTAAAGCAAAAATAGCGTTATGAATGCGAAACCGGTCCATCGATCCGATAAAGGGAACCGCGCCGTTATTTTCGCCGCCGACTGTGAGGTTCAAATCCGCGTCCCCTTCACGAGGCGCTCCGGTTTCTTCCGCAAAACCCACTTCCGCTCCGTCGGCAAAAAACGTAACACCAACACCCGGTTCCCAAACGGCTGCAACGTGGTGCCATTGTCCATCGCCAATCCACGGTTGGAAACTGAATCCACTGAAGATGTCTACAACACCGAAGAACGTGAAAATGAATTCCGCATTCGGATCCATTCCCATTTTGTATGAGAATCCCCAGGATCCCAATCCGGTCCAAAAATCGGCAAAACCATCCATCTTCATCCAGGTCTCCATGGTGATCGGACCTTCAATGATATTCAGAACACCATCTGAATCCGTGGCCCCTACCGAAGATGTGCCCTTGAATTGGATTGATAAATCCCCCGCCGCGCCCGATGGGCTGTCGGCATTCACGACCGGCTCCGCTTCCTGAGCATAACTGGAACTCGTGCATACCAAAGACAAACAAATAAAGCAAACCAACAAAATACGACTTTTCATAACAGACTCCTTCGAAATATGGTTTTTTATTGCGTGAAGCAATATTTATACCGTCTTAACGCATGACAAAATTTAGGAAACAGCAAATTTTAAATTTTGTAACCACTGAATAATACAAGGGTTAAAGAATTTAGGAAGTCGAATGATTTAAAAACCAATCATGTTGTACGAAGTTCAATTTCAACAGTTTGTTCAAAAAGCAAACGGGACAGTATTTCTTGCTGTCCCGTTTGAGGGATAGGTTGAACGCGGAAACTAAAATACCTCGATGATACGGTTTTCATCAAACGCCCCGCCGTAGCGAATGATATCGCCCGCGCTGTTTAATCCGTTTGAGATGTGAAATGTGCGCACAAAGGCGTTTTGATTGCCGCAAAGAAAGCAGTTGTTGCCGCTGACCTCTTCGGCCAGGTTCGGCCCCTGCGAAATGTTTATATAGACGTTTCTGTTTTTTATATTATTGCCATTATAGTTTCCGGACCCGAATTCATAATGCGGGTTCCCTTCGGAGTTTTTTCTCGCCGCGGAGGGAAAAGGGTCTAATGGAAGGGCGGACATATACGCAATGGGCGAAGTTAAATGAAACAACCCTTTTTGGCTGGGGTCGGACGGAAAATCATGATCTTCAACATACGTATTGTTATCCAAAAAGTACATCTCCAAGGCGGTGGCCATGGATTTTTGATCCGACTCAACCCGCGCGATCTTCGCTTTGGTTTGCGCGTTCAAAAAATTGGGAACAGCAATGGCTGCCAATATGCCGATAATGGCCACAACGATTAGAAGTTCTATTAAGGTAAAGGCTTTATTATTCATGTATACTCCTTAAAAAACAAATGTAATTTGACCGCCGTTGAATTCCCCGCCCATACGGACAATATCGCCGTCGCTGTTTAAACCGTTGCTGATATCATACTGGCGGATAAATACGCCGTTGGGAAAACAATCGTTTCCGCTGACTTCTTCATCCAAATCCGGTCCGGGCGAAATGATAATGTATGCATTGGAAGGAAACGGGGCGCAACCACCGACTTTTCCGGAACCGAATTCATAGTTAGGATTCCCTTCCGAAAAATCCTTTTTAATTTTTGATACGAACGGTTCAACCGGAAGTTGAGACATATAGGCAATCGGAGTTGTTAACCGAAACAACCCTTTTTGGCCGGCTGAGGATGGAAAATCATGGTCTTCAACATAGGTGTTCCAATCCAAGCGGTATTGTTCTAACGCAGTCGCTGTTGAACGTTGTTCCGATTCTACCCGTGCAATTTTCGCTTTCATTTGCGCGTTTAAAAAGTTCGGTACCGCGATGGCTGCCAATATACCGATAATAGCGACAACGATAAGCAATTCAATCAAAGTAAATCCTGATTTCATAGTAACCTCTCTTCATTTTGTTCATTACAAACATGCAAGTTAACAAGTCTATATTGTAATTGGATAAAGAAAATATTAGGTTTCGGTAAAATTGTTATGCTATTTAAGTTCTCTATCTTGGAAGGTCTCCTCAAACACGTATGTGTCTCCCGGAATTAATTCCACTTCCTCTGACCAAGATAAATAGTTTCTTTCATGCGGAACCATTCGAACATCCACGGTACCGGTGCGGATGTTTTTTTGTTCTAAAGGAGTGCTGCCTAACTTTAAGCTGTGTAGATACACGTCCGCAGATACCGGTTCCGAATAAAAGCGGACGGTGGCGTATCCCCGGTTTTCTAAAATTTTAGAATTTTCTATTATAATCGGCAGTGAAATAGCAAGTTGAATCAAAATGGCCAGTGGCACTATTATTTTTTGCCATGATACGGATATAAATTGAAGGGTCAAGTAAAGCGCCATCAAATTGAGTGGGATCGACATGGTCGCGAACAAATCCCAATCCCGCGTGCGCAGCTGCGGATAAAACAAGATGGTCCAAACCATTGTCCACACACAGAAATGTCCCAAAAACAATAGCCAGCGGTCTTGTATGACTTGCTTCCACTTCCCGATACAAAACGAAATGATGGTAACCAAGGCAAACGGAGCCAGCCAAAGGTGGAACATGGTTTTGTCATACAAATGTTCCCATGAGATTGCCATGTATAAATAAGCGCCATGATCATACGGCTCCATAAATGGGGGCAAATGCTCGATCAATGGTTCCGCGCGCAGGTTGAGCGAAGCCCGCACGGTGAATAACATAAACCAAGGCAAATAAACCGCCATCCACGGAGTAAGCGTTTTGCGGACATCATGTTTCACCAAGGCAAAGAAGGCCGGAATGGCAAGAACCAAAACCAATAGATATAACCACGGCACCCGGTGCAGCATGGCCGTAATAATAAACAAAAAAAAGAAAACCCCCATTTTCATTCCATCTTGTTTGTAAAGCCGAAGCCGACCATTCAAATGCTGTTGCAGCCAAGGCAACAACAACAGCGCGGGATAATAAAACACCCCGCTGGAATGGAATCCTCCCGCTAAGGCCATTGCGATGCTGGCATAGAGAGGGGATTGGTTTTGATGAATACATTTCCAAGAAAAATAGACGCATACCATCAATAGCGCGTTCGTCCATGGGTAAAATTCGATATGGCCGCAGAAAATTTGGAAAATGAGCGTGGTGGATGGGAACAGCAGGATCATCCAACGTTCAAACGTGTTATGGGCGCTTTCCTCGCTCAAGCGGTTGAGCGCCCAAAAATAAACCAACCCCGCAAGGCAGGATGAAATCGCGATAATGTCTTCCACCCACCAATCGAGTATAGGATGGAGTGAAAAAAACATCATTCTGTAAAGCAAATACGATAAAAATGACCGGGACAGGGTGATCTGAAATATCTGATCGCCAATGGTTTGCTTGCAGCAAAACAGGCCGTCCCCGATATCCAGGTTCCAAGACCGCAATTGCCAAAAGAGTATGCCCAGCATGGCGAATAATATAGGCTTTATGATGTATGTTTTTAATGAATTGTTCCGCATGTCTCTTGATTCGATTCGAGATTGGATGCCATTATTTTGCAGGATTGACAAAAACGGAAGTGGAATGATGGGGATGTTTGGGATAAGTGAAGATTCTATCCTCGCTCCGCATTCCGAATTTACCGTTCGTTCGTTATGATGAAGGTTCGCATTTCTTTCCCGACAGGATACGATTGTTTATTATGAGTGAAGCATACCGGATTTCCGCGTTAAAATACCGCCCCTCTTTGTTTGCCGATGTTCTGGCGCAAGAGCATGTTACCCGTACGCTTAAGCACAGCATCCAAAAAGAGCAAATCGCCAATGCCTACATTTTTGCGGGACCGCGCGGTACCGGAAAGACAACCACCGCCCGGATACTCGCTAAGGCACTGAACTGCACCAGCCTGCGCGATGCCGAACCCTGCAACGAATGCGAAAATTGTATTTCCGTGAAAAAAGGCAATCACCCGGATGTTTTGGAAATTGACGCGGCATCCAACCGGCAGGTGGAAGAAGCCGAAGCCCTGCGCGAAACGACGCAGTTTTTGCCTTCGCTGGGGCAAAACAAGATTTACATCATCGATGAGTGTCACATGCTCTCCAATCATGCCAACAACGCGTTACTGAAAACCTTGGAAGAGCCACCCTCGCATGTGAAATTTATCTTTGCCACCACCGAATTGCAAAAAATCATGCCGACCATTAAATCCCGATGCCAATTGTTTCAGTTCCGCCGTATTCCGGTTGGAGTGATTGTTGACCAACTGAAACATGTATTGAAGAGCGAACCGGGCTTTGCGTTGGAAGATCAAAGCGAGTTTGACCGCATCCTCTATCTCATTGCTCAAGGTTCGGATGGGGGAATGCGGGACGCGCTGGTATCGATGGATCAATTAATCGCGTTTTGTTCCGGCAAACTGAACCTCGCTTTGGTTGAAGAAATGCTGGGTGTGGTTGAATTTGACCGCATGCAGAGGTTCATCGGCGCGATTATCCGGCAGGAACTCGATATCATCCTGCAAGTGATTGAAGACATCACCAACCGGGGCCGCGAAATCAAATGGTTCTTGAAGGAATGCCAGCACTATCTGCGCAATCTGATGGTCATCAAAATTTCGCCCAACCAAAAAGATTTGGTTGACTTACCGGAAGATTATTACACCGAAATGATGAGCACCGCCGAACATACCACGATTGAGCAAATCCTCTACATTTCCGATCAACTCTGGGAAGCCGAACGGCGCATGTACTTTTCGCCGGAAGCCCGCATGATCGTTGAGGTAGCCGCCATCAAAGCCGCAAAAGCGGCTCAAGCATCCAACATCAAAGACCTGCTGAATCAATTGGCTTCATCCGGAAATATCGAATCACCGCCAGTAGACATACCGCAAAAAGAAATACCGCAAAAAAAAACAGCCCCTGAAGCCAAAATTCAAACAACCAGCAAACCCGTAACAGCGGAAACGAAACCGGTCCGCACGTTTACCAATGATGCGGCCGCTAAACCCAAAGATGACCGGCAAACTGCCGCTCCCATTCAAAAAGACGAACCGCCATTGCCGGAGCCGCCGCCGGAACGGGGTTCGGATCACGGACAAAATGAGAAGAAAACGGTACGAAACATCGATGCCGGACTCTTAGAGTCCGCCCTTACGCCTCCATTGTGGGAAGCAATCTTACAAGAAATTGAAGAAACCAATCCCTTCTTTGCCCATAGTTTGGAAGACTCTTCGATCCAGGGGGGGAACGGAAATACTGTGAAGATTAGCGTATCCCCGCCGGACAAGATGCATTTGAACCAACTGGAAAAATCGGCCAACAAAAAGCAGTTGGAAGAAAAAATTTTTCAAAAAACCGGGAAGCAGTTAACGGTTAAATACGAAATTCAATCTTCCTCACAAGTGGTTGAAGAAGAGGAGGAAGATATCTCCGACCAAGACCAACCGTCCCGCGGCGAAATGATGGAGCGGTTGGAACAAAACGAAAACTTTCAGCGCCTGCAAGAAATTTTGCCGGGAAAGATTTTGCGCATCCGCTCTTCTCAATCGCAACAGTAACTGGCCCGGCATGGGAATCGTTAAAGGGGGATCGATAGGCTGTCGGGTACACTTCAATTCCATTTGCGCTCGTGGGCGGTGTGGTTGGGTTATGGCTGATGGGAAAAACCTGTCGGTGCCTGCCTCGGTCGGGTTTATTGCCTTGTTTGGAATCGCCTTACAAAACGGCATGGTTCTGATGACCTACCTCAATCAATTGCTGCAAGACGGGATACCGGTCGGTAAGGCGTCTGTCCTGGGGACAGAGTTGCGTTTGCGCCCGGTATTAATGACCGCGCTGACAACCGCCCAGGGAATGATCCCCTTGCTGTTTTCAGAAGAAACCGGCAGCGAGGTCCAAAGTCCGCTCGCGATTGTGGTTGTGGGAGGGTTGATTACTTCGACCATTTTAACCCTGTTGGTTTTGCCATCACTGTATAAATGGTTCGCCATTAATCCTGCTGAAGAATCTCAAGAAATATAAAGAGGTGAAATGATGAAAGAAATTAAAGCCTATTTAAAACCGCACAAGTTAGATGATGTAACGCTAGCGTTGCACAAATGCAAAGGATTAACTGGGATGTTAAAGGATTTGGGCGAAACCGGGCTGTCGGCCGGAAGCGGCCAGGACGTAGGAAGAACTACATGATCTTACCCAGCACTATTTGGAGGATGGAACATTCCGGCAGAAATGGTCGGCACACGCTCATGATGTTATTGAAACCCACACACACTCGCGCACCGGTTAGACCAGATCAACAAGAGGTAGGAGACCGTTACAACACCCCACCGCATAATCTCAGAAAAAGGAAATTGTGGTAGTAAGTGTACTAATCCACCGGCACAAACGCCATTGAGGTTTGGATGGAATAATTGCAGGTGCATCCTGAACTGGCTTCGGGCATCAGCACCAGCCCGTCTGCGGGGATCATACTGATCCAGCATCCCGGGCGGTTGACCGGCGTCAGCGGTGTGTGACCGTTCCCTGAATTCATGTCCATGATGACCGGGTTGCTGTCGCGGAATAATAGGCAACCCGCCGACGCGGATATTGTGCCGCAGCCGCTGCGTGCGGGGATATACCAGGGGTTCTCGTCCACGGTGATTTGTTCGCCGGACAGCAATTCGTACGCAACCGGTTCGGCGATGATCCTGTCATCCAAGATGACAGGATGATGCACCTGCTCGCCGTGGTCGCCGCCGAGTCCCTTGCGGTTGTTCTCATGCCGTTGGTGCCACAGATGCTCTCCGGTATCGGCATCGAATGCCATCACGCTGTACCAAACCGAGCGGGTTTCCAGGTTGTCATACGAGCCCACTATCGTTACGATATCTTCGGTGCAGGAGAGATAAACGATATGTTGCAAGTGACCAATATCAATATTCCGTTTAAATGATTCTTTCCCGGTTGTTAGATGACGGCCGGTTAAATACACATCTCCGGTTAACAGATGCCCCAGCGGTATTCTTCCCGTTTGGCCTTCAATGGCATCTTTCGGATTGCACTCAATCCAAAATATATCAGATGAGTTCGCGCCGATTGTGGTGTTGATAATACTGTTCTTGTTCGCAAGCAAAACTGGCTCTTGGCTATCTTCTCGCAACAGAAACAGCGCATCGCTGGTCACCAACGGCCGGAATGTGCCATACTGCTCCAAGATAGCATCCCGGCTCATCTCGGTTCTGGATGCATTGGGATGCTGCGCCGATCCAATAATGAAGCCATTGCTGTATGCGAGAAACCCCCATTCATGACCAGGGAACTTTTTTTGAATTGAAGGGGGTAGGTTCAACGCTTTTACTTTCGAGCCCGTCTCCACATCCAGCACCCAGCAATCATTACCGGCAACCGCATAAAGATATTTATCCGTCACGACCATGTTGCCGCTATCGTATGGGATGCCCACCCGGCGGAACCCGGGCACACCGGTTTCCCACAACACCGTGCCGTTGTAGGCATCTGCCGCGATGATTTTGTCGTTGGCCTGGATGAACAAGCGGCCGCCTTTCGCCAATGGAGACGGCGGACGCAGATGGCGGTCAATCATCCATCGCGGTCCCGGACGGCCGAACCATTGCAAGCGGGTATTTTGGGTGATGGTCTGATCGCCGCTGGACGCGGTGTTGCCCGCGTTGGCGTAGAGGTGGGTCCATTCGCCGGTGTTGGGCAGCGGATTCCGGTACGCAATTAACCACGTTCCGTTTTCGCCTTGATTTACAGCAATAGACCGAACGCCGTTCCAGTCAATGTACTCGTTAAGAATTGCATCCATTTTCAGTTTTGATTCTTTTGCGTGAGATGAGAATCCTTCTTGATCCATAAGATGAATGGCCAGCATACCCCCATGTGGACGGACTAGGTTTGAAAGAAATGGTTTGCGATCTTTTTGGACAGGCTTCGCATACCGCTTCGGAATGAGCACAAGGTTGGCAATATAGTTTGCCAGACCGCTCCGCTGTGCCGTTTCAGGAAAGACGACAACTCTTTTTCCATAAAGATCCTGTTCCGAAAGCCACTTTCGTGCATTTTCCACAATGTCTTTCTCTTCTTCAAACACAAGAATATGCAATTTAGAAGCCGCGATCAAAGACGAAACGGTATCTTGATCCCAACCGGTCAGTACGGCATATCCCTTTTGCGGTACGGATGAATTTGGAAAGTCTTCATGCTGAATATTTAGTTGCAGGGCTTCATGGTTATCAGATGGAATCGAATATTGAAACGGCGTTGACTTACCACGAGACCCCCGATTGATGGATTGAACACGATTCATTGAAAACCCATGAATCACACCCTGATCCGTGCTGACAAACAGTTTTCCATTCGCGACTGCCAAACCATAGGCTTTGCCGCGCACATCTGCCCGCCAGACTTCGTTTCCGCCCGCGGCATCATAGGCCGCGACCGTATTTTCACCGCCGGCGTAAATATGATCTCCTGCCAGGATGAGTGAATAGGGGTGAGCGCAGGGGATGTTCCACAAGATGCTTTTCTGCAATTCGGCTTGCGTTTCTCCCAGGGCTTTTTTCGCCGAACGTAATGCCGCTTCCAGGGCGGTTTCGAGTTCATCACGGCCGTCGCTTTTGGCTTTTTTCAGTTTGCGTTCAATGGATTGCTGATGGCTTGTTAACTTGGCTTGTTCACGTTTGTGCCGCGTGTATAGTTGGCGGTTAATGGCGGTGAGTTCGGTATCGGTGTGCAGGTAAGATGCGTTGGGCGTGACGATCATATGGTTGCCGGTGAAGGAGGCGATCTGGACTTGCGATTCGGTGGATGACACGCTGATCTGTCCGGTACGTCCCGGGCCGTGGGCCAACTGATTTCCCATCAATACGGCATACGATCCGCCAAAACCGGATAATACTTTCAGAAACACTCCATCCGCTTTGTTGAACACCGCGGGCGTGCTTCTGCCTGTAGGCAAAAATAGATGCGTATCGGATGCCAGCAGATTCCCTTGCGGCGAGAAAGCGATCTTATGTTTCCATATAACTCTTCCATCATGCGCGTTTACGGCACAGAGATACACGGTTTCTTCGGGGAACATGCCTGAGGCGAAATACGCGGTGCCCTCATCGATCAACACACCCGTTCGCACCGCCCAGGGAGAAATGATTCGTTCGTTTCCCGGCAGCAGGCGGTGAGCGGGAGATGCGTGAAATTTCCAAATCTGTTCGCCGGATTCCGCGTCCAGACAATAGACATATCCATCGTCTGAACCGGCGAAGACTTTGTTGTCATGCAGGGTTGGGGGCAATCGTACCGGGGCCGTAGTGTAGAACCGCCAAACGATCTTACCGGTATCGGCATCCAGGCAATAGACTTGGTCATCCACCGTGCTGCCGAAATAGACGTAGTTGCCGGCAGAAACCACATAGGGCGCGCGGTCGAAGATCATGCGGGGTTTGAGGTTGGTTGCGTGGTGCCAAAAATCCTGCTTGGCCGGGTCATCCCACCCACGCCGCGGAGATTGAGAGTTGAAGCGCCATGCTTCATAAAGCGGAAATTGCAGGGATTCTTTGGTAAAGGCACTTCGGTTGTTGTCACTTAAATGAGTCGGCCAATCGCTAGAATACGACGAGACGCCAAACAAGAGAAATAAAATCGAAAGTATGGGTATCAAAGTGTCGTCTCTTTCATGGTTTTGTTGCTATCATTGCGTTATTGCAATCATTGCGTTATTGCAATCATACAGTTTTGTGAAAGCGGTTACCAGTGAATTAGTGTAAAGCGTGTTAAGTGTAAAGCGTAATAGCATATCATACAGTATAGGCATCTTAGCAATGCCCAGTATAGCCCAAATCCACATATCGAAGGGCTGGAAGCCTGCGCTATGCGAACAGACTTTTTGCCGGTCCGCCGGTTATGGCGATTGCGGTGCCGGCAGCCAATTGGGAATGTCGGCGCCGCCCGCGCGAAAAAGATCCCCCCGGCTGCTTAAGCCGTTGGAGGGATGAAACGCCTCAAAGAGGCCTGGTTTGTTGGGGTAGTCACGTGTACCTTGAATGCTGTCCAGACCATCCGGGCCGACCGATTCGATGAAATAGCGGTCGCGTTTTTTGGCGGGGTCCACGTTGCCGTTCAGCGCATTGGAAAAGCCGAACTCGTAGAACTGATCCCAATCGTGACCGTTTTGCATGCGGAATTGGACATGGGCGAAGTTGTCGCGCGCCAGTTCCAAGCTGTTGATATAGGCCACCGGTGTGGTGAGTCCTCGATACCCGGCGTTGGGATGTTCTGTTGCGTTAGCAACATATGCGCCATCTATTGGGTACCGTCCCCAGTCTATAAGATACATATCCGCTGCTTGGATCAAGGTGTGAAAATCACCCTGAACGGAGGCGATTTTGGCTTTCAGTTGCGCGTTTAAAAAAATCGGAACGGCAATTGCCGCCAAGATACCGATGATGGCGACGACAATCAACAATTCGATGAGGGTAAATGCAGTTTTCATGACCGGATTCCTGCAAGTTGAATTCTTCTAATATTATCTTTTTCAATAACCATTTCCATAACTGGTATCGACGGTTTGATTTTGATAACTTGCAACCATATCTTAAGAATGCTATGGTTCGGTTAAATAATCACTAATATTGTGTCAATCTAAAAATGATGACTGGCTATCCGCTGTTGTCCCCTTTGTTACGGGGGTAGTGGTCGAACCCGTCAATAAAACGTTGAAACTGTATTAGTACTGTGTCAACGTTTGAGGAAGATCGGCGGGTATGAAGAAACAAATGTGGCGGCACACAAGCGTGGGCCGCATCGGTTTTTGCGGGTTCGGGTGCGTTTTGGTGGAATCCACATAAAGCAGGCTTTACATCTCAAGTATGGAGTATATACTTTTCTTTCTGGTCTTTTGCAGACAGAACCGTTTCTCTGCAACATGCACCGTATCTCAATAAAAAGGTTGGTGATTGATTTGGTCGCGGTAGACGTTCGTGAAGACGAAGATATTAACACAGCGCTGAAGCGGTTTAAGCGGAAATGCATCAAAGAGTCCATCCCGCAAGATATCCGCAAAAACGCGTTCTACGAGAAACCCAGCGTTCGCAAGCGCAAGAAGCACCTCAAAGCCGTAAAGCGGCAAAAGAAAAACCGCATGAAAAACAACTACTAAAACCGGCTTTATATCGGATGATTCAACCAAAAGGGAAGGGGTTACCTTCCCTTTTGGTTTTTGTTATTGTATATTTTTGACAGAAAATTGATGTTAGATTGCTGATTGAGATGTTGTATGGACACTAAATTGGATCAAATTGAAAGTCGGATCAATGAACTGATTGAACTGATATCAGATCAATTAAATGCCGATATTGTTTTGTTTAATGGACAAATTGTAAGGTTTTCTGACAATGAAATAATTTCAATTTTTAATCAAAAAAAGCAAAAAAACAATATATTTCTAATTTTAGTTACGCCCGGTGGAAGTGCTGATGCAGCTTATAGAATTGCAAGATGTCTTCAAACAAAATATGAAAAGTTTTATCTCTATGTTACAGGTTATTGTAAAAGTGCAGGTACGTTAATTGCACTTGGAGCAAATGAATTGATCATATCAGATCATGGTGAATTAGGTCCTTTAGATGTACAGATTACAAAGAAAGATGAATTGTTTGAGTTCCAATCTGGCTTAACGATCAATTCTGCTTTTTCATCCCTAAGGGAAAAAGCGTTTACAGCATTTGAAAGATATTTTCTAACTTTAGAGCAAAAAAGTGGAGGTCAAATTACTTTAAAAACTGCAATGGAAATTTCGACCAAATTGACAATAGGTTTGTTGTCTCCTATCTGTGCTCAAATTGATCCCATGCATTTAGGGGAAGCTGCCCGAGATATGAAAATTGCTGAAGGTTATGGGAGGCGATTGCATCCAAAAAGTTTGAATTTTGATGAACAAACACTTGAATATTTGACTACAGCCTACCCGTCACATGGTTTTGTAATTGATCGTCAAGAAGCGTCAGAACTATTTGAAAATGTCAGGGAACCCAGTGAAAATGAAAAAGAACTTGCTGAATTGCTAGATATTTTATACGATAATATATGTAAGATACCAAGACAAAACCCAGAAGATACTTGCTTTAAAGTCTTGTCTGATACATCAGAAAAAAAGGAGAATAAAAGTGATGTTGACCAAATTATGCAAAAAAACAATTCAAGAGATTCCAATAGAAACTCTTCTGAGAAAACAAGACGAAACTCTGACAGTAATCTCCAGCACAACAAAAAGACCGGAAATTCTAAGAAAGATCACAAAAAAGAACAAAGGACTACATAAAGTTGAATCATCTATCTTCAATTTAATGAAGTTTTAAACAATTTTGCATGAATAAATTTGCGTTTTGAATCTATGGATGTCTTCTTTTATGAAAAAGTGTGTTGCAACTTCGCTTTTCCTGTTAGTATCTTATATTGTCAAATCTTAAACTAAATTTTTTCTTAAATATGTAAATCATGGAACTAGAAAAACGCTATGATCCCGCTTCCTCGCGGGAACATTGGTATC
>CAYVAZ010000134.1:0-13177 GCA_964449065.1 uncultured bacterium | reverse complement strand
ATTTCGGTCATATCGATTGAACTCAAGGATGAAGTCACCGCGGAAACCAATCAAGAAATCTTTTCGGAAATCCGCGATAAATTGGCGGATGTAGTACCGCTGCTTCCCGAAGGCGCCCGCACTCCCTTTTTGGATGACAAACGCGAACCGGTCGCGTTTACCCTGCTGGTTTCACTGACATGGGATCAAGACCAGCCGCCGCGTTTGGATATCCAAAACCGCTTGGCGGAAGATTTGGCCGACCGCCTGCGCAATGTGGATGGAACGGAATTGGTGCGGATTTATGGCGAACCGGATGAAGAAATCCGTGTTATCGTCAACCGGAATGAACTGGCCGCCAGCGGGTTACGTTCCCAAGATATTGCCGGGTTTTTACAGGCTGCGGATGCGAAAGAATCGGCGGGTATTCTGCGTGGCAAACAAAAAAGCGTGTTGATGGAACTGCACGGTGAGTTTGAAACCTTACAGCGTATTCAAGAGATTCCCTTGCGGCAGGATGCCCGGCAATCGGTTTTACGGTTGGGAGATATCGCTAGGATTGAGCGGGCGTGGAAGACGCCGCCAATCGAAATCGGCTTGGTGGATCAGCAGCATACAGTATTTATAGCCGCCCGTATGGGGATGGGCAAGCAAGTCGGGCAATGGTCGGCGGAAGCCAAACGGATCGTTGAAGAGTTTTCCACCCAAGCCGGTGCTGGAATCAAAACGGAAATCATCTTTGATCAAGCCCGATACACCAATGAACGCTTGCAGGAACTTGGATCGAACTTGCTGGCGGGTGCTGTAGTGGTCGTCACCGTTATCTTTTTGATGATGGGCTGGCGGTTCGCGTTAATTGTCGGTTCGGCATTGCCGCTGGTGGTGTGTTTGGTGCTGTTTACCCTTCTATCTATCGGCAACGCGTTGCATCAAATGTCCATCTTTGGGATGATCATCGCCTTGGGCCTGCTGATCGATAACGCGATTGTAATGGCCGATGAAATCTCGCAAAAACTGATGGAAGGCAAAAGCCGGCTAGAGGCGGTGCATGAATCGGTCTCGCTTTTGTTTGTCCCGCTGCTGGCATCCACCCTCACCACTGTATTGGCTTTTGCGCCAATTATGCTGCTGCCGGGCAGTGCGGGCGACTTTGTCGGTTCCATCGGGCAGAGCGTGGTATTTTCGATTGTCTTCTCGTTTCTGCTATCCATGACGGTCATCGCCGCGTTGGCCGGCCGGTTTGGGTCGGCGGAATCCAGCAAAAACAGGCGGCGGTGGTGGCGGGATGGATTGTACAGCGAACCTCTTGCCGGATTATACCACCGCACGTTACGTGGGTTGGTATCCATGCCGTTGGCGGCGATTGTGACCGCGTGTTTCTTGCCCGTTACAGGTTTTTTAGTGGCGCGGACGCTGGGGGATGAGTTTTTCCCCCCGGTGGACCGGGATATGTTTGAGTTGCAACTGTGGCTGCCGAAAGGCACGGCCGTCGAAGAAACCCACCGGCATACAAAAGAGATTGAGCAAGCGATTTTGGATATGGATGGCATCGAACGGGTATATTGGCTGGTGGGCGGCAGCTTCCCCACTGTGTTTTATAATCTGATTATGGACCAAGACGGTTCGTCTCATTACGCGCAGGCCATTATCAAAACCCGGTCGAGTGAAGTGACCAATTCAATTGTGTCCCCCATGCAGAAAACGTTGGATGAACGCTTTCCCGATTCACAAATCGTGATTCGCGAGTTCGGGCAAGGCCCACCGGTGGTGGCGGATATAGAATACCGCATCTTTGGCCCCAATATCGAGCAGTTGCAGGATTATGGCGAACGTATCCGCCTCAAACTGCAATCGCATCCGGATGTTTTGCATACACAAACCACGGTAGAACGGGGAGTGCCGAAACTGTGGGTGCAGCCCGATGAAGATGAACTGAAACTGACAGGCCTCACGCTGCAAGATGTTTCCCGCCAGATGGCGCAAAACACCGAAGGCGCGGTTGGCGGTTTTATTTTGGAAAACTTGCAGCAAATGCCGGTTCGCGTGAGATTTTCTGACGGATTCAGAAGTTCGTTGGATTCCATCCATGCAATGAATCTGCAGGCGCCATCCACGCGCGGTTGGATTCCACTTTCGGCGGTTGCCGGGCTGGAATATTTGCCCGAACTGGGCGGATTGACACGCTATAATGGAGAACGCTGCAACATCATTAAAGCCTACACGCAGGCTTCCGCCCTACCCATCACCATTTCCAAAAATGTGCTGGAAGAAGTGCAAGACGAATTCGATATCCCTTCCGAATACCATATCGGTTTGGGCGGCGCGGCCGAGCAGGATTCCGAGGCGACATCCAATTTGCTCATTTATGTGCCAGTATTGGTCACGTTGACGGTTTCGGTGTTGATCCTCTCGTTTCGCAGCGTGTTTTTGGCGATTCTGCTGTCGAGTATCGGCGCGCTTTCGATTGGGCTTGGATTGTTTTCTACCTGGCTGATGCAGTTCCCCATTAGTTTCAACACCATTTTAGGGACGTTGGGATTGATCGGAATCGCGCTGAATGACAGCATTGTGGTGATCGCGTCCATCCGTGCGGACGATGAAGCGCGGGCGGGGCAATTGGATGCGGTCGTGAAACAAATCATGGGCTGTACCCGACACATTCTTTCCACGACACTGACAACAATCGGCGGATTTCTTCCCCTGTTGATTTTCGTTGGCGGCGATTTTTGGCCGTCACTGGCAATTGTGCTTGTAGGCGGCATCGCCGGAGCGAGTCTATTGGCTTTGGTGTTTATCCCTGCTGTATACGTGTTGTTTCATTCAAAAGGGTGAATTGATGGTTGCACTTCACCAACGACCGTTTTGGAAATCTTTTGTTTACGATTGTCAAAATGCCTTCTCTTGGGTAAAAAAACAACGTTATTTAATATTATCGGGCTAGAAAGGTGCTAAGTCTTTTATTGCTGAGTCTTACAGCCGTGCTAACTAAACAAACCGAATGGCAAATGGTATGATTCCGGAAATAGAAGAAAGTGATTATCACACACAACGAAAAAATACACTGATGAAATTGAAACTTGGTTCATTGACCCTTGGCGGTTTTACACTGATTGAGTTGCTTATCGTAGTCGCAATCATCGGAATTTTAGCCGCGATTGCGGTGCCCAACTTTTTGCTGGCGCAGACGAAAGCGAAAATTGCGCGGGTGGAAGCCGACTTGAAAGCGTTGGCCACGGCGATGGAAATGTACAAACTGGATAACGGCGATTATCCCAACTCATCCACCGCGGCAAACCTGCAATCGTTGACTCGGCTGGAGGAACTGACCGAACCGGTCGCTTATATGGCAACCATTCCCATCGATCCATTCAATAAATACGGCGTGGAAGGACATTTGTCTCCACGGGAATATATCTATCACAACGATACCGCCAGCGAATGGCCCCGGCCGGTATTTAACCAGTTGCGTGCCCATCATTACGGCACGGGCCAGCGGAACCCCAACTGGATCATTATCGGCTTCGGTGCCGATCAAACCACGCAGGATTGGGACATCGGCGGCTCCATCCCATGGGGAGCGCTACCGTACGATCCCAGCAACGGCCTGATCAGCCGGGGCGATCTCTACAAATTCGGACCATAAAGTGCTAATCTTCTTTCATGAAGATTCGTGATTTTTGCCCCATTCCCTTACTTCCATCTTTGGTGCTTCCGGAAGAGGTCTTCATTGAGCCGGAAGCCATTTGTCATGTTCCTCATCTAATGAAGCGGTTTTTAGGTACAGCGGTGCTGGCCGTTGCCGATTCCAACACGCTGGAAGCCTGTAAACAAACGGGCCATGCATCCTTTTTGGATGATACCGCCATCGAGATTCATATCCTGCCGAACGATGTACACCCCGAAATGGAAGTGGTGGATGAAATCGAAGCACATTGCATCGGGATTACCGGGCTCCTGGCAATTGGTGGAGGGACGATCAATGATCTGGTAAAAATGGCGGCCTATAAAATGGGGTTGCCGTATATCGTGCTGGGCACGGGGGCCAGCATGAACGGCTATGCCAGCAGCATCGGCGCGATGATTGAAGATGGACTGAAAACGACCCAAGAAGCCCTCCCCCCCAAAGCGATTGTATTGGATATCAACATCCTCAAAGCGGCCCCGCCGGAACTGATGCGCGCGGGTGTGGGCGATTTGCTCAGCAAACCCGTCAGTACGGCGGACTATTGGCTGGGAGGCGAGATGGAAGAATGTGAATATTTGACCGCCCCGGGTAAAATCGCCAATCACGCGGTGGATAGTGTCATGCGGCAGATTGAAGGCATCGCGAATGGAGATGACGACGCCTATTTCACCCTGGCGAAAGCGCTGGTATTGAGCGGGGTATCCATGGTGGCGGCCGGTTCCAGCAGCCCGGCCAGCGGGGGAGAACACCTCATCAGCCATCTGTGGGATATGCAGGCCCTGACCGAAAGCAAGCCGATGCATTTGCACGGCGCGCAGGTGGGGGTGGCAACGTGTATCTCGGCGGCGATCTATCAACGATTGCTCACAATTGAGAATCCATCATGTTGTGAGATTCCCGCTTGGGAAAGTGAAGAAGAACGCATCAAGCAGGCGCATGGCGCGTTGGCGGGTGTGGTATTGCCGCAAGCGAAGATTAAGCATGACCGGTGGAAGCAAAGGCTCCAGATTCTCCAATCCCGCTGGAAAGATATCCGCAAGGGCTTGCGAAAAATGAATATCCCCAAACCGGAATGGTTTCATGATATCCTGCAAACTGTGGGTGCGCCGGATACCTTAGCGGCGATGGATCAAACCAGAGAAAGCGGCATTCAATCGCTGCGGATCGCGCGCGATATCCGCTCGCGCTATACCGTCCTGGATTTGGCCTTTGAATTGGGAGTGCTGCCAACCCACGCCGAAGCGGTGTTGGAAGAGTCCGGGGTTTTACAGTTGTCGTAGTATGGGCAAAGCATCCTTATGGCCATCGGGATCATGTCTAGGAGAGGCGGAACAGGATGGGCACAAAAACACGATGCCCTTCGTGCCAAAGAGAAAATAATACGGATTCAAATAAATTTTGTGTGATTCCTCCATAAAAGGGGAGCATCGGCTTCCAGCCGGTACCGCACACCGCATATTATTTCATTGAAGCGGTATAAGTACCGGTACCTTTGAAATTGTAAAACGGGGATTATGATTAGCGAAAAATTCGGAATGAGTTTTCCCATATCATGCGCCAAACCCTCATCGCATCCCGGTCCTGTCCGATTACAGACTCAAAAGAAGTTACCGTCGTTGCAGACAAAGACCGGGACGGGAATTTTTTGCGAAACGTCATCTCCCATCAATCCGGTTTAGTATATGTGGATTCGATACCCCTTGATGATGTGTCTGAGTTTTACAAGAAGAGGTACCGCCAAGAATATAAATCCGCGCTGTATCCAAAAAAACAGCACATTTACCGAAAGGGAAAAATGGCGCTGCAGCATTATAAAATCCTCCAAAACTATCTTGAGGAGAATCATACCGTTTTGGATATCGGATCAAGCAGCGGGGAATTATTGTATCTGCTAAAAGTCAAAAACATTCCTGCATTGGGGATTGAACCGAATGAATGCTATGCCCAATACAGCCAAGAAGAACTTTCTGTTGACGTTGAAATGGGAATGCTATCTGAAATTAACATATCAACAACATTCAATCTAATTACTATGTTTCATGTTTTTGAGCATCTGGAAAACCCATTGCAATGCGTGCATCAAATTTCATCCTTGCTTGCGGATAACGGGTATGTGTTTATTGAAGTTCCAAATATTGTTCATGATGGAACAAAGTTTCAAAACAAATGGCACAAAGGCCACTTATATGGATACACAGAAAAAACACTCAACGCGATCATGGCCAAAGTTGGTTTTGCGCCTATATTTTGTCAACCAGTAGGCGATGGCGGCAATGTTTTTGGGATATTTAGAAAACGGGAAGGGGAGTTGAATTCACTCATTGACCTGCAAGGACACTGCGATGAGAATCTTATAAAACTGCGAAAAAACAAAATAAACTACTACTTAAAACCGCAAACCTATTTAAAACCGTTCGCGAGATTTGGCCGGAATCTTGATGAAAAGGTCAACACATTCAACTCCAGTTCACCAAAAGAAATTTTAGACGACCTTTACAGGAATGAAAACTGATGCCGCACAGGATCAAGATGGGCACAAAACGGCCGCGCCCATCTACGTGCTTTTGGGTTGAAAACCGTGTTGGGTTTTCAAGCAGAACCGCACCAGCATCAGCATCACCGGGACTTCTATCAATACTCCAACCACGGTGGCCAGGGCTGCCCCGGAAGAGAGGCCGAAGAGCATGACCGCGGTGGCAATCGCGACTTCAAAGTGGTTGGATGCCCCGATCATCGCGGTGGGCGCGGCGTCTTCGTAACTGAAGTGAAACTGCCAGGCAAGCCAATATCCAATGGCAAAGATGAACACCGTTTGGATGAACAGCGGAATCGCAATCCAAACGATGGTGAGTGGATTGTTGAGAATCACTTCGCCTTTGAATGAAAACAGTAAGATGAGTGTGATTAACAAGGCGGTTATGGTAACCGGTGTAAGAAGGTTTAGGAACTTCTCTTGAAACCAAGCTTCTCCTTTGACCGCAATGATCCATTTTCGGGATAGGTATCCCGCAATCAATGGCAGGGCAACGTACACACCGATCGATAACAGCAGGGCTTGCCAAGGCACCGGCATTTGGCCGATGCCAAGAAGGAAGCCGCCCAACACTCCAAATAACACCAGCATGGTTAAGGAGTTAATGGCAACCATCACCAGCGTATGACCGTCGTTGCCTTTGGAAAGAAAACTCCATACCAAAACCATCGCGGTGCAAGGGGCGATTCCGAGCAGGATGCAGCCCGCCAGGTAACTTCTCCACAAGGGGATCTCCATCATCTTTTGTCCGTCAACGGAAACAATTGTACCGGCTCCATAAACTGAGCCTTCCGGCAGATCCAATCCAAACGGCATTTTGACCAAATCAGTGGCCTCGGCGCCAATAAATCCCTTAAATAAGAAGCCGAGGAAGAATAGGGCGATTGCATACATCGTAAACGGTTTGATGGCCCAGTTGATGAATAAGGTCAATCCCAACGGTTTCACGTTTTTGCCGGCCTGCACGACTTTATTGAAATCGATCTTGACCATGATGGGGTACATCATGAAAAAGAGACAAATAGCAATAGGAATAGAAACGACCGGTGCGCCGCCGACATTTAAGGTTAGACTGTCCAAGTATAATGCGATACCCGGCGCCAGTTTGCCGAGAGCAATTCCGGCGATGATGCAGAGGAATACCCATAATGTAAGATAGCGTTCGAAGAAGCCCATTTGTTCATTTCTCCTTTTGTAGTAGGGGCACATTGCAATTTGCCCCTACATCTATATTTGAATGAAATTATTTTATTTAACCAATGAAAACAAATACAACATTTCGCGGCAGATTTGGCGGCAGCGCTCGTCGTATATGGCCGCTTCCTCTGGAGTGTTATCAGCCACCTTTGGGTCCTCGTATGGAATGGCTACCCGATGCGCGGCGCCAAATACAACCGGACAGGCTTCATCCGCGGAGGAACAGGTCATCACCGCGCAAAATCCTTCCGTTGGATTGGGGGCATCGTTGTAAACTTTCGAAAACGATGTCATCGGCACGGCATCATCCGCGTAACGGATGTGGTAGATGGGATTGCCGTCCTCCGTGGTCTTATCGATTTTAAAGCCGGCACGTTCAAGTGCCGCGACTGCCCGGGGATTAAAAGCGGTGGCTTCCGTTCCGCCGGAATAGGTTTCCACGTTTGGTATCCCATAAAAAGCCGCGGCGGTTTTCGCCCAAATTTGCGATATATGGCTTCGGCGCGAATTGTGTGTGCAGATGAAGGTTAACTTTACCCCGTCATTTTTGTTTATGTTTTCTTGAACAAAGTTGGCAATATCCGCTAACTCTTGTTTGCGTTGAGCATTGATTTGATCGAACGCACCAATCGCTTGTTGAATATTTTGTTCTAATTTCGGATACATTTCACTTTTGCTTTCTTGAGCGTTCAGCAACGGGCTGCTCCTTACTACAGTCAGCAGTAGATTCATTGCCGTGTTCTTGATTTATTCTTTCCTGTTGAAGTTGGCATAAGGTTTCCGGGTCAATTGATATGATCCGGGATAATGCAATGATGTCTTCTTTTACCTTATCTTCTTCTTGAAGCATGGTTGGCAAAGAGTCCAGCATTTGTTGGATGGATGGGTGTTCCACTTCCGCTTGACGGTAATGAACCCACCGCCCGATTTTGCGTGATTTCACCAATCCAGCCTGTTTTAAGATTGACATGTGCTTGGAAACCGTTGAAGGCGCAAGTTTAAGCATTTCAACGATTTGACATACGCACAATTCCTGTTCTTGCAACGCGCGATAGGCGCGCAAGCGGTTTCCATCTCCAAGAGATTTAAAGATAGAAATAATCTGGTTCAGTTCAATACTATGATTCGCCATATAACGAATTATATGTAGCAGGCATCTTTTGTCAAGTTAGAATTAAGTTACTTGATCAATGCTCAAGTAAATCCCAACGAAAATAAAGACGATTCCGGTTATACGCCGCGCCCACCATTCAATCTGAGTGATCCGGTTATATGCTTTGCTTAGGGAGTAGGTTCCCCATGCGATGATGACTGCGAATAGCACCACTGGCAGAGCGGTTCCAACACCATACAAAGAGGGTAAGACGGTTCCCGATTGATTCTGGACCGCCAATGGAATCAAACTCCCAAAGAACAACGCCGCCGAAACCGGGCAAAAAGAGAGCGCGAAAACAAAGCCCATTGCGCCGGCACCCCACAGCCCCCACGCCTCCGCGCGCTTCTGAACCCATTGGCTGAGTTTGTTGTTCCCCAGATTTAGCGAAATCAATTCCAACAAAAACATGCCCACAAGAATCAGGATCGGCCCCAAGATTTTGTGCATGTATTTTTGCAGAAAAAAAGAGAGTTGCGGTGTATTGAGAAAACTGGTAACAATCAGCCAGCCTAAAATAAAATAGGTCAATGACCGGCCTGCTGTGTAAAAGAACCCGGCCCAAAGCACATAGGACGGGCGATCCACTCTTCGACCGATATAAGAAATTGCCGCGATGTTTGTCGCTAGGGGGCACGGGCTGATGGATGTCAAAATACCGAGCCATAACGCCGTCCCTACAGAAATCCAAAACTCCATTATCCTATATCCTTCAAATACGCTTCCGTTTCGGCTTTGATATAATCAAGAAAAGCCTCCCGGTTCCCGGTTAATGTCCAGACCTTCTCCAGTTTTTTCCAATCTTCCAACTCACCATTATTCATCCTGGCCAAAACAACCATTTTTACATCGAGTTGAAAATCATGAATAAAATGCTCGTTGCCGGGCAATTCAACATTCACGGGTTTCCACTCAATTAGATTTGAATCCATTTCACCTTGAAAGTAGTTCTTAAGAGATTTCTCGGTGTATGATTCGATCTTCATACAGGTCGGGCATCGTTGATTGCCAAAAAAGTAGTAGGCAACGATTTGTTCAGGCAGTGTTTCTTCATTGAAAACGGCCGTATCGTTGTTGTGCTCGTTTGATACGGCGGGCCGAAATTCTTGATAGATCATGGCCGCTACCGTGCCAGCAACGAATACAAGTAACACAAGCGTGATGATTTGTTTGGATTTCATGTCCATATCCTTTCTATGCGGTTAAAAGTTTCCGTGCCTCTATAAGGGATTGCTCAACCCGTTCTTCCGTCACTGGCGATTCGCCTTTTTTCATCCCCAGCGTTTCGAGTTGCAGATGCTTGATATTGAAGAAGCCCGCCTGATTCAATATGATTTTGGCGCACTCTTTCTCGCATCCATCGATGGCGAGAATATCCGCCGCATTTCTTGTAGTTTCTACAATGTCGGGAATCGCCGCGCCGACCGCGGCGATACAGCACATCGAAGCCGTTTTTTCATCCCGCAATTCGCGGGCGGTATGATCGGAAATGGCTCCAACATCCGCCGCGCCGGAGCAAGAAAAAACGAGTTTATACTTCGGTTTTGAACATTGGCATGTTTGAGAATTCATGGTTAATTCTCCTGGAGCAGATTTTGAATTTCAACGGGTGAAAGAACTTTGCCGGACGCCAATACTTTTCCATCCACCGCGAACGCCGGCGTACTCATCACGCCGAATGAAACGATATCGTTGATGTCTTGCACTTTCTCGATTTCGTATTCGAGTCCGATTTCTTTGGCTGCCTGCTCGGCGTTTGCCGTCAAGCTTTTGCATTTGGGACAACCGGTTCCTAATATCTGGATTTTTTTCATAATAACCTCCTATGGTTTTATGTGGAGCCGAAATATTTCGGCTCCACAAATGGGTTCTATTTAGTATTTATCCCAACTCGAGACTGGGAGTGGATGGTTCCCGGGTTCATGGCATGAAACGCAATCCATCTTGCCAAGTGAATTGTTTTGTGCGGAGGGGCCATGGCATACATTACACTCCGCCACCGAAGCGGCCGGGCTGTGTTGGGAGACAAATTCGTTTTGAAAATGATCGTTTAATAACGTTGATGCTTTGCTTGCCACATCTGCCACCAACCGCGCGCACCGTTCTTTCCGTTCAGGAGAAGTTACGCCCACACCAGCCACTTTGCACCATCTGCCTACCGAGGCATGACACAATGGCGAATTCGATGTGCTGACTTCAATTGCGGTATTCTCTGCCGGAATAAAAACCGGTACGGCTGTACTCGAATACCATGCGACGAGTTCATTGATGAGTGGCGCTGCGTCCTCCGATTCACACACCAAGTTAATCATGGCCGATGCGCCATTTAATGTTCCGCACACCGACCCCCAGCCAACAATACCGCCCTCACCGTATTTGAACATTTCCGCGGGCAGGGTTGAAAACGGCTCTCCAAGCATTTCTTTCCATTGGCTCAATATTCCCTGAACCGTTCCATAACAACAGGCCCCCTGATAGAAGGCTTCATACCCTCTTTGCGCTGCTAAATCCGGGTCTAAAAACACAAACGGGAAAGGCCACTCCGAGCCTTCATTAATTTGAGCGTTCGCGTTAGAGGGGCTGAGAATGGTTTGGGCCGCTCCGGCGGAGATGGTTCCCGCTGAGAAAATACCCGCTTTCTTCAAAAAACCACGTCGTTGAATTGTCAGTTTTGTATTCATGTTGTACCTCTCCAAGATGATTAATTTGATGGTGCTGTATCACATTCTCCCTATAATGAGTTCATCTCCTTTCTTTTTTGATTTGGTTTTGAAATGGTAAGTGTGGATACCATCAGTATCACTCCGAATAAAATACCGATCAGGCCAAGATCAAACAGAGTATATGCATATCGCGTCAGCAAACCAAATTCCGGAATGTTTAGAAGCATAAGAATGCCGGTAAGGAATACCACAACCAGAGAAAGAAATAATAGGTTAGAAAAAATCTTCGAGAGGCTTTCGCTTTGGCTTTCATCCATTTTTTTATAAACCGCAAGTACGGTCATTCCCGCCACGATGACAAGACATGAAATCAGAAAGTGATTGCTATCCAGCCAAAAACGAGAGGGGAACATAAATACTATGAGATGGCTTTGAGTCAACAAGATCAAAAAGCCAATACCGGCGGTTAGGAATAACAAGAATAGAATCGAGAGCATTGTATCATTTTGATCGAATAATAGATGTTTGGCGATGCAGTATGCAAAACTCAACAATGCAAAAACAAACAGGATATAGAACAGAGGTTTCAGATAAGTCTCGCGCCAGACGCCCGGCCACACGTCCATGGCGCTGAATCCCATCATGACGTATTGCGGTTCAACCACAGGATTGCCGGCTCCATCAAAGGGGGATGTAAATGCGTGGGCAAAGAAAAAGTCAGCGTCCGTCGAATGGCAATCGGTGCAGCCATTGAAACCAAGCGCCGCTTTCGCCGGATAGATGTCATGGCTGTACTTATGAGTATTTCCGTAAGCGGATGCTTCCCATTCATGAATGGGGATTTCCCGGTATTCCGTCCCCGATGAATACACCCGGTTATCCAATACCCACACAACCTTTTTACCTTCCATCGGATATTGGATGTTCGTCAACATCTCAGAAACGGAGTCGATCAACGCGTCGATTTCTTCCGGCGTATTCACTTCAGGAACAAGATCGTCATTGTTATCTTTAATCTTCGCTAACTCTGGGTACTGATTCGAATCGGCTTGATGCTCAGTCCACATTTTGTATACATCAGACATTTTGGGCTGCATCAAACCTTTTTGGCCTTCTACTTCAATCCCAGGCCAAGCGCTATGGACACGATTAACCGGATAGATTTTTCCCGCGTAGCGCGTTAACGCCGGTTTGTATGGATCGGTGGGTTTGTCGTCATATCCGTTGGCCTCCAAGTCGCCATAATGGTTCCAATAATTCATGTCCGGTCCATAAAACGTCCAAAGATGCTTTCCTTTGGTGGGAATACGTGGCCCGGGATTGAAAACGTCGCCCGCCTGGAATTGCGCGGCTTTCACGACACGCTCTGGAATATGACAGGTTTGGCAGGCAATTTCTTCAAGATGTAAGGGCGGTAACCAGGGATGAGTTGCAATGGGAGCCCCCATCTTCCCTGTATCATGACAATCAAGACACGCGACCATGGTATCATCCAGATCATTTCGTACTTGGCCGCCGGGATCGTCGCCCTTTCCAAATTGATGGATTTCTTTTCCTTGGATACGTTCATCTGTAGCCGCACTTCCCGCTGGATGGCAATCCACGCATTTCAAGCCGGCACGCAGATGGACATCGGTACGAGAGCGGAAGTTTGCGCCGCGTTTTTTCCACCCCGGTTTCGCGTGGCATTGAAGGCATGTCTCATTGCGCGGCTCACGAACGATATGGAGAGATACCATTCCATCCGGATTGAATTTGGATTGATCGTAGACAACCTGAATCACATCGCCATTTGCAACGGAACCATCGATCGAAGCAAAACGCGCGGCGGCGGTAGGAATCCACCGAAAGTTGGTTAAGCCAAGTTGCTTGTTTCGTGTGCTGAAATCATACTCCGGGAGATGGCATAATAAACAATCCGCCTCCAGGACACCGGTCTTATCCCAATTGGTTATGTAATAATCACC
>CAYVAZ010000133.1:12638-13309 GCA_964449065.1 uncultured bacterium | reverse complement strand
AAGACGATAGTCGTACTGAAAATTAAAGGGCTTTCAATAGACCTCAATTTCAACATGAACTTTCTATTCCCTTTTGCGTAACGTCAGTAAAGTAATTGCAAAAAAGGATGTACGTTTTGGTGAGAATCGTCTTCAAGCCGGAGTGTGAAAAAGTTAAGGTAATCAGAACGTATTGTGTCAGAACGTATTATTGACAATCATCACAAATGGGGATATCCGGTGGGTTGCCGGATGAAATCTTAGGGCGGCTGCATACACATTGCCCCGCTTTGCGGTTGGAAGCGGTATTTAAAATAATGGACTGTCGAGCCCCCTTGCTGACTTGTCACTTGTCACTCTTTACTGTATTTGCTTGCTGGCGGTTGAAGAAGTGCGGGCTGTGGCTGAATTGTTTGCAGAGGCACTGTTCGGGGATTTCCTTGAGAAAGCGGGAGGGGATGCTTTTCTTTTTCTTGCCGAATTTGGTGCGCTCTTGGGTGAGGCTGAGGGTGAGGTGTTCCTGCGCGCGGGTGAGGCCCACATAGCACAAGCGGCGTTCTTCATCGATGGGGGTGCCGCCGTTGAGCGAACGCGAATGGGGGAAGAGGTCTTCTTCCAAACCGCAGATGAAGACGTAGGGAAACTCCAACCCTTTCGCGCTGTGCAAGGTGCTGAGGGTAACGGCATTTTCG
>CAYVAZ010000133.1:4426-12628 GCA_964449065.1 uncultured bacterium | reverse complement strand
GTTCTTGCTCCATGTAAGAGGTAGAGGCGGAGACCAGTTCTTCGACGATTTCGATACGGATTTGCGCGTCGGTTGGGTTTTCGATGGTGCGTTCCAACTCTTCTCGGTAGCGGGTGGCCGCGATGGTTTTTTCCGTCAGTTTGGGCAGCGGCATCATGGGGATGGATGCGTGTAAATCGTCAATCATAGATAGAAACGATAATAGCCCTTTCTTGGTCGCGGCATTGAAATGGCCATTGTGGCTGATGTGCTTTAGGTAATGAAAAAGAGGCTGGCCTTTCGCCTTGGCTTCTTGCGTGGCTTGGGTAATGGTTTGGTTGCCGATGCCGCGTTTGGGGTAATTGATAATACGCAGCAGGCTAAGGTCATCGGCGGGATTTTGGATCAGTTTTAAATAGGCGATGATATCTTTAACTTCCTTGCGCTCGAAGAATTCATACCCACCTACTACATTGTATGGAATTTTTGCGATGCGCAATGCGCTTTCAATCGCGCGGGACTGCACGTTGCTGCGGTAGAGCACGGCGAAATCCTGCCAGCGGGCTTGGGTGTTTTCTTGAATGGCCTGCAAGCGCCAGGCAATGGTTTTGGCTTCGTCGTTTTCATCCACGGCAATAAAGGCATCGATGCGCTTGCCGGGTTTGCGGTTCGTCCACAAGGATTTTTGCTGCCGTACCGCGTTGTATTGAATGAGCCCGTTGGCGGCATTTAATATTGTTTGTGTGGAACGGTAGTTTTGTTCGAGTTTAATAATTTTGGCGTGCTTGAAATCTTTGGCGAAGTTGAGGATGTTCTTGACTTGCGCCCCACGCCAGCTGTAGATGCTTTGGTCATCGTCCCCCACTACACACAGGTTTTCCCCGTCTCCTGCCAAGGCGCGCATGAATTTGTATTGGCCGGTGTTGGTGTCTTGATACTCATCCACCAGCAGGTGCTTATATTGGCTGCGGCATTCATTGAGAACTTCTTTCGATTGATGCAGCAGCCGGAGAGGGAGCAGGATGAGGTCATCGAAATCAACCGCTTGGCAGGCCTTGAGGCTTTCTTCGTAATGCTGAAACAGTTCGGGAAAGATATCATCGTATTTGTCGTTATAGAGATGAAAGTCTTTGATGCCTTCGATGCGGTTGTTTTTGTGCTGGCTGATTCGCTGCACGAGGATGCCGGGATCGAATTTTTCTTTCCGTTGGGGGTGTTCGCGCAGCATGGTACGGATCAGCGAGAGTTGATCGCCATCGGAGTAGATGGTGAAATCGTTGCGGTAACCCAGATGGTGGATGTGCTTACGGAGAATGGAGACTCCAAGTGAATGAAAGGTGCAGAGGCGGACTTGTTTGGCAGCCGGGCCAGCCATGGCGGCGGCGCGTTCCTTCATTTCATTGGCGGCTTTGTTGGTAAAGGTGACCCCCAGGATATTGGCCGGATTTACTTGATGCTTTTTGATCAAATAGACGATACGGCAAATAATGACACGGGTTTTGCCGCTGCCCGCGCCTGCCAGTACCAATAACGGGCTGCCAGAATGCGTTACTGCGTTCTTCTGCTGCGGATTTAGTTTAGAAAGGAACGAAAGACTCAACCCAAAATCACCTGAATGGAAAAATAAGAGAGACTTAAGAATATAGTCAGTCTTTAGGTCAAGTCAATATGGAAACCGTTGATAAAAAAAATTGGATAAACGGCCGTTTTATTGCGCAATCCTGATCAGCAAGAGGCATTTTACGGGAAGACATTTTCGGTTAAGATTCCCCGTGCAAAACTTTATTTATCAAATCAAAACAATTGAAGGGAACAATCGTTGGTTTGGATAAGACAGACTAACGAATCTCGTTGATTGCAGAGCTGTTTGAAACGAATCGCGGAGGATGATTATGCGCAAGTTATTACTTTTCAGTGCTTTATTGGTTTTTGTATCGTCGTTAACATTTGCGGGTGATTGGTATCAATATCACGGACCGCACCGCGACCGGATTTCCACCGAAACGGGCTGGGATCACGACTGGTCGGATGAAAAGCCGCCGATTGATTGGAAGGCGAATGTCGGCATCGGGTTTTCTTCATTCTCAGTGGTAGACGGCCGGGTGTATACCATGGGGAACATGGAAGATGTTGATACCGTATGGTGCTTTGACGCGGAAACCGGCGATGTGATATGGAAACATTCTTATTCATGCGGGTTGCAGCCGAATCTGTATGAAGGCGGACCGGGATGTACACCGACCGTGTATGACGGGCTTGTGTATACCGTCAGCAAAGAAGGCCACTTTTATTGTTTAGACGCCAAAACCGGTGAAGAGAAATGGTTGAAAATGCTGCCGAATGAATTGGGAATCAAATTGCCGGAATGGCGCTTGAACATTTCTCCCCTGATTGAAAAAGACTTGGTTATTGTGGAAGTGGGCGTGTTTGCCGCTTATAACCGGAAAACCGGTGAATTGTTGTGGAAGAGTGAAAATTATGAACCGGCTTATGGTTCTCCTATCTCGATTGATTTGAACGGCAAACGGTGTATTGCCGGGTTTAATAAATACGGTTTGGTGGTTGTGGATGCTTCAAACGGCAATGAAGTGCTGAAACACCGCTGGGAAACCAATTACGGCGTCAATGCCGCCACACCAATCTTTTCCGATGGCAAATTCTTTCTCTCATCCGGTTATGGAGTGGGTGGGGGATTGATCTTAACCGGAGAAGATGGAAAAACTCAAGAAGTATGGCACAACCGCAGAATGCGCAACCAAATGAATGCCAGCGTGTTGTGGGAAGGCTATTTGTATGGATTTGATGAATCCAACCTGCGCTGTTTGGAATTTAAAACCGGTGAAATTCAATGGTCGGAGCGCAGTCTGGGGAAAGGCACCCTGATGATTGCTGATGGAAAGTTGCTGATTTTAGGTGAAAAAGGAGATTTGGCCGTCGCGGAAACCAACCCGGATGAATACAAAGAAATCAGCCGGATGAATGTGTTGAGCGGACGCTGCTGGTCGGTTCCGGTGTTGGCGAATGGCAAAATTTACGCGCGCAATGCCGCGGGTGAAGTGGTTTGTGTGAATGTAAAGAAGTAGATGGAAGTTAGGCAGTAAATAAATCCGGTGAATGTTCATTCCGGGATAGATGTCCTGCACTTCATCAGAAATCAATCTTTGGTAATAATAGAAATTTGCATTTTATATAAAGGGGTAATCGATAGTGAATGTTTCAAACACTTTTCTTACTATATTTCGCATAGCATTTCCATGTATTGTTGTGACGCTAGTTTCCATTCAACAAGCGCTGTGTGTTGAAGGCTGGTTGAACTGGCGCGGACCGCACCAAAACGGAGTCTCCAACGAGACCGGATTGCCGGACAAATGGGAGCCGGGCGGTGAAAATCATCTTTGGACGTACGACTTGCCGGGCCGGGGGTCGCCCGTTGTCGCGGGTGACCGTGTGTATGCTTGGGGCTATGAAGGCGAAGGCCCGGATTTACGGGAATATTTGGTCTGCCTGGATGCGGACACCGGCGAAGAAATTTGGAAACACGGCTTTAATGACTTTATTAGTGATATCGTGTATGACCGCTACACCATCGGCTCACCGACAGTTGACCCGGAAACCGGGAATATCTATTTGTTGACCACTCCGGGATTGATGAACTGCTTTACCCCCGACGGTGAATTGGTCTGGCAGATTTCCATTATGGAACGCTTTGGCCGATTAACCTTCCCGAACGGAAGAACGGGCGCTCCGGTCATTGAAGGTGAAAAGGTTATTATCAATGTCATCAATTCTTTTTGGGGCGCGGAAGGCCCGGCTCGCAACCGCTTTTTGGCCTTTGATAAACACAATGGCGATTTGATTTGGAGTTCGACGCCGGGTATTGGACCTAAAGACAGTTCGTTTTCGACTCCAGTTTTTGCGTATGAAGGCAACACCCGCGTGTTTTATGCCGGAACCGGCTGTGGGAATGTTGTTTGTGTCAACGCGAATACCGGCGAACCGATTTGGCGTTTTCAACTCTCACAGGGCGGTGTGAACTCATCGGTAGTTGTGCATGATGATCATGTCATCGCGGTTCACGGAAAAGAAAACGTGGATTCAACTGAAGTCGGACGTATGGTTGCCATCAAGCGGGGAGCCAAACCGGAACAGGGTGAACAAGGCCCAAAGGTATTGGATTACTCGTATGAAAAATGGCGTCAGGAAATGATCATGTTCACCAGTTCTCCTGTCATCGTGGGTGACCGGATTTATCAGACCGTGTTGCAGGGGGATTTGCTTTGCATTGACGCGAATACCGGCGAAATCTTGTGGAAAGAAAAATTGGCGAACGAGCAGCTGCACGCTTCACCATTGTACGCGGACGGAAAACTGTATGTGCCGATGGTGGATGGTGATTTCTACATTATAAAGCCGACGGATGAAAAGGCCGAAATCCTGCATCATGTGAATGTAGGCGCGAATTTAATCGGTTCGCCGGTAGTTTGGGACGGCAAAATCTATCTCCATGCAATGAACGGTCTGCATTGCTTTGGCACCGCGGCTGAGGATGCTGGTGGCGAGACCACACAGACGGCACAAGTGGACGAAGGTTTTGAACCCTTGTTTGACTCTTGGGACAATGATGGATGGAACATCCAAGGGCTGGAAAAAGCCGGCCCGGAAGTAATCGAAGAAGAGGGCGAAAAGGTGTTAAAAGTCGGCGGCTGGGATTATTGGGCGGTTATTTCCAAAAAAGAGTTCGAGAATTTTATTTTGCGTTTTGATGTAAAGTTTGATTCCCGGGGAAATAGCGGAGTCTTGCTGCATACCCCTCCCAAGAAAGAGGTCTTTAAAAAAGAAAACCGGCTGGAAATTCAATTGGAATCCGGGGATGATTCCAAGATTAATTCTCCGGAAAGTAAGAACGGAGCGATTGAGCGTTTTGCGGCACCGGCAGCCGACCCGGCAAAACCCATTGGTGAGTGGAATCGTGTGGAAATCAAATACCTCAACGGACACGTCTGGGTGAAAATCAACGATACGGTCGTGCAGGATGGCGTTGATATTTCTCAGTTTGACGAATTAAAAGATCATCCCAATACAGGGCATATTGCATTGCAGCGTAATGACTTTAAAAAAGCGGTTTACTTTAAAAATTTGCGCATCAAAGAAATCTCGGAGAATCAATCGGGAGAAGAAACAAAAGATGCGGCTGCTGGATACGATCAAACACCATCTTCTTTGCAAGTGGTTCCGGCGGATGTGTTAATTACACCCGGTGAAACAAAAGCATTTCGTTACCGGGTGATGGATCAATTCGGCGCGCCCATGGGCAAACTGCAAGCAGCGGATGATTTGGCGTTTGAGCCGTTTATTCCTCCCACAGCCAAAGTAAGAACACAAATGGATGCCGCGTTCAATTCCGATGGTAAGTTGGTGGCGAAAGCGGACGCCGAAATTTCCGCAGGGGCATTTAAAGCGACCCACGATGACGGCTTGGTAGGATTTACGCGCGGCAGACTTCTTCCTCAAACGCCCATCCGGGAAGATTTTGAAGAGTTTGAGTTGACGGAAACCAACCCCGATATGAACAAGAAATTTTCCTATCCGCCCTTGCCGTGGATCGGTGCCCGCTTTAAGTGGGAAATTCAAGAAAAGGACGGCAATAACGTGTTGGTGAAGACATTGGATAATGTGCTGTTCCAGCGCGCGTTGACGTTCATCGGCCATCCCGATACCAGTGACTATACCATCCAAGCGGATGTGATGACAGACGGCGACCGCCGGATGAAGTCAAACGTCGGCGTAATCTGCCAGCGCTATATCATCGCGCTTATCGGAAACAAACGGACGCTGGAAGTCAGTTCCAACTACAACAGGATCGTGGAATCTGTTCCTTATAGTTGGAAAGAAGACGAATGGCATACCGTTAAAGCTCATGTGGAAGTCAAGCCGGACGGTTCGGGATTGGTGCAAGCGAAAGCATGGCCGCAAGGCACAGCAGAACCGGACGAATGGATGATTGAAGTGCCGCACAAAAACGCCAACCAAGAAGGCGTGCCGGGAATTTTCGGATTTTCTCCGCAAAGCCGGTATAGTGTGTATGTGGATAATGTCATGGTAACCTCGAACCAATAATCTTAATTTCATTACAGGCAGGAATAATTATGAAATCAATCAGTTTTCTTACCGCAGTATTATGTTTGTCATTGCAAACCGGTTTTACGGTCGATTGGCCGCATTGGGGGCATACAAAAAACCGCAATATGTATTCGCCGGAACAAGGTGCCCCCACTTCATTTGAAGTTGGCACGTTCAAAGAAAACAGCGAAGAAGTGGATATGTCGACCACCAAAAACATCAAATGGGTGGCGAAGTTGGGGTCGCAGTCTTATGGAAACACCACGGTTGCGGATGGGAGAGTTTTTATCGGCACCAACAACGAATCCCCCCGGTTGGAAAAGATCAAAGGCGACCATGGTGTTGTGATGTGCTTTACCGAAGACAAAGGTGAATTCTTGTGGCAATTGTCCGTGCCGAAATTGGGCGCCGGGAAAGTTAGTGACTGGGAATATCTCGGTATTTGCTCTTCTCCCGCGGTAGATGGTGATCGTGTGTATGTTGTCACCAACCGTTGCGAAGTGGTTTGCCTGGATGTGGAAGGTATGAAAAACGGCAACCAAGGCATGACGGATGAAGGCGTTTATATGGCCGGACCGGGCAACCCGCCGCTGGAAGTGGGCGACAAGGATGCCGACATTATTTGGGTGTATGACATGCGCGAAGAGTTGGGCGTGTTTCCCCATAACATTGCCAGCAGCTCGGTATTGGTGTTGGAAGATACGGTGGTCGCCACCACATCCAACGGACAGGATTGGTCGCACTCAAACATTCCATCACCGTTTGCGCCGACGCTTTGCATGTTGGATAAAAAGACGGGCGATTTGGTGGGCGAAGAAGCATCCGGCATTAGCGAAAACCTAATGCACTGCAACTGGTCTTCTCCAACTTATGGAGAAGTGGATGGCAAAGAAATGATCTTCTTCGGTGCTGGTGACGGCTTTCTGTACAGCTTTGATCCCAAACCGGTTGAAGATGAAGACGGTTATATGGTGTTCAAAGAAAACTGGAAAGTGAACTGCGTTCCAAAAGCATACTTTGAGCATGACTATCCGGCGTATGAAGGGCCGAGCGAGATCATCGGTACGCCCGTGTTTTATGAAGACAAAGTGTATGTCGGTATCGGGCAGGATCCGGAACACGGCGATGGTGTGGGACACTTTGTTTGTGCCGATGCCAAAACCGGTAAAGTGATTTGGGAATCCAAAGAAGTGATGCGAACCATTTCTACCGCGTCAATCATGGATGACATCGTTTACATTGCGGATTACGCGGGCATTGTGTATTGCTTGGATGCGAATACCGGCGAGAAGTATTGGGAACACGATACGCTTAGCCATATTTGGAGTTCGACTTTAGCAATGGACGGCAAGGTTTACATCAACAATGAGGATGGATTTTTGATGATTCTGAAAGCCGGAAAAGAAAAAGAACTCATTGCGGAAATTGATTTGGGCGCGCTGGCTTATTCCACACCGGTCTTTGCAAATGGGGTTTTCTATATAGCAACTCAAACCCACTTGTATGCTGTGAACTAAACCCAAAAGAACAGGATTCATTCGATGCGAACGATTATTTACGGGGCCGCGATTGTGCTGGCGGTGCTTCATCAAGACTTTTGGTATTGGGATGATCCCTCTTTGGTATTGGGGGTCTTACCGGTCGGCCTGGCATACCATATGGGATTTTCCATCGCCTCGGCTATTATTTGGGCTTTGGCGGTTGTTTATGCATGGCCAACGGATGTTGAAGAGGAAGTGATAGAAGCCATCGAAGAAATGGAGACCCCCTCTACATCATGACGACTATTGTTATTGTTATTGTCTACCTGAGTCTTTTGCTGGGACTGGGGATTTTCAGCGCGCGTTACATGCGCGGAACCGCGGCAGATTATTTTGTCGCCAGCCGTAGTATCGGACCATTCCTTTTGCTGATGTCTGTGTTCGGAACCACCATGACTGCGTTTGCCCTGGTGGGCTCTACCGGAGAGGCGTATGCCCGTGGCATCGGCGTTTATGGAAAAATGGCATCCTGGTCGGGATTGATTCACTCCGCGGTGTTTTTTATTGTGGGAATTAAACTTTGGTCGTATGGAAAAAAATACGGGCATGTCACTCAATGCCA
>CAYVAZ010000133.1:0-4416 GCA_964449065.1 uncultured bacterium | reverse complement strand
GGCTTGGGCTATGTTCTTTTTCCCATTTTAGTGGCATTGGTTATTCCGTATTTGTTGGTTGGAATCATGGGCGCCGGCAGTGTGATGAACGGCGTGACGAAAGGCGCATTGCCCGAAGTCTTTCCCGATACCGGCGGGGCTATTCCTAACTGGTTAACCGGGTTGGTTATTTGCGGCGTTGTATTGACTTATGTATTTTTAGGAGGATTGCGTGCCGCCGCGTGGGCCAATGCCTTTCAAACCGTTGTTTTTATGATCATGGGCTGCATTGCCTTCTACATGATAGCCGACGCGTTGGGGGGGATGCAGGCCGCTTCACAGCAAGTGCTGGAAACCAAACCCATCAAACTCATGCGTGGAACAGAAGACAATATGGAGATTCCCTATTTGGAATTTTTAACTTACTGTTTTGTTCCGCTTTCTGTCGGTATGTTTCCGCATCTGTTTCAAAACTGGCTTTCCGCGAAGTCGGCTAGGACGTTTCAACTAACCGTGATCGCTCATCCCATATTTATCATGATTGTTTGGATTCCCTGCATTATGATCGGCATCTGGGCAACCAGCGCTATGATTCCCGGGGCGGATGGCGAGATGGTCCGCGTGGTTCCGGAAGGAACGCGGGCGAATGCCGTATTGGGGGTTATGGTTGGTAAATTGGCAGATGACGCGTTTTTCGGCCTGCTTTCAGGCTTGGTGACCGCCGGGATTTTAGCCGCGATTATGTCTTCACTGGACTCACAGTTCATGTGTTTGGGAACCATGTTTACCAACGATATCGTGTTTCATGCGTTTGGAAAAGACAGTTTTACAGACAGTCAAAAAGTATTGATGGCTAGAATATTTATTATTCTGATTGTGGTCGTAACGTATATCTTTTCTTTATCCAATCCCGCGCGCGTATTTACCTTGGGCGTTTGGTGTTTTAGCGGTTTTGGGGCATTGTTCCCATTGGTTTTCGCATCCATTTATTGGCGCCGTGTCACGAAAATGGGTGCCTATGCATGTATAATAGGAACAGCGATATCTTGGTTTGTACTGTTCCATGCATCCGGTTATGGTACGGATGGAGAATTTAAGGTATTCGGCATGATGCCGGTCGCCATTATGTTTTTGGTTTCCGTTGTATCTTTGGTTGGAGTTTCGCTGGTCACGCAGCCGCCATCCAAAGAAACGATTGAAAAATATATTCCATCTAAGGCTTAAAAACAGGAGTGGGACACAGCATGAGCGTGAAAGAAGCAACACCGGAAGCCGTTCATCAAGCGAAAGAACAGTTGGATGCCCATTTTTTGGAAATCATAAAATGGCACTTTTCGCCCGAAACCGGAACGCCCTATTGGTTGGATTGGGCGAACGAACAGGGATGGAATCCCATAGACGAGATGAAATCATTTGACGATGTTACCCGTTTCCCCCACTTTGATGATTCCACATTAGTGAAAGACCCTCATTCCAAATGGGTGCCTAACGCGTACAAAGGAAAACCGTTTAAAGTATTTGAAACCGGGGGCACAACCGGGCTTCCCAAACAGCGTATCAGTTGGGAAGATCATCTTCATGATTACTCTGAATACTCAAACACGTTGGATGATACCTATTTTCCCAAAGGCGGGAATTGGTTGATGTTGGGACCGACCGGACCGCGGCGTTTGCGGCTGGCCATTGAGCACTTGGCGAATGTTCGCGGTGGAATTTGTTATCATGTTGATTTGGACCCAAGATATGTAAAGAAACTGCTGCGGGATAAAAAAGTCAAAGAAGCCAATGAATATAAAGAACATTGTATCGATCAAGCGATGGCGGTGATCCGCAACCGGGACGTTCACTGTTTGTTCTCAACGCCGAAAATGATTGAAGCCTTGGGCGAACGGATTTCCATTCCGGGCGCGGGAATAACCGGAATCTTCAGCGGCGGGACATCGATGACCACACAAGAAATCCGCTTTATGGTCGAAGAAGTGCTGGAGAACAAAACGCAGTTTGTACCCACTTATGGAAACACGTTGATGGGACTTGCGTGCAGTGTCGGATTAACAAAAGAAAACAACTACGAATTAACGTATTATGCCCCGCAGCCGCGCGCGGTTTTGCGTATGACGGACCCGAATGAGCCGGATAAAACGGTTGCGTATGGCGAGTGGGGCCGGGTAGAATTAACCACGCTGACCAAAGAATTTTTTATGCCGCGCTTTTTGGAACGTGACGAGGCCATCCGCCGTAAGCCCTGCGATCAATACCCGTGGGAAGGCGTGGGGGAAGTTCGGCCGTTCGGCATGTCTGAGAAAAAGATTATTGAAGGCGTGTATTAATAGCTCACCACAGAGACACAGAGGACGCAGAGAAAGATAAAATAGAAAGCCGGGTTGCTTCGTTTGAAGGCCTACGAAGATACCTCTCAATGATAAATTAAAGCACAAGGTTGGATATGAATATGATACCTACAATCCCTGTATTGCGCCGCGGAAAAATTTACGAAAGCATGGATGTCAAACCGGTAAAGGATCACCGCACCGGCGAGACGATGGCACAGATCGGGCAAGCCAACGCCGGGCTCATTCGGCGTGATTTGATGAAGATTGATGAGTCGTTTCACATTTTACGCTCGATGACAACGCGGAAACTGGTTGAGATCAGCAAAAAAGCGGGCGAGTATTTCATGAACGCAACCCTACCGCTCGGTCTTGGCGGTGCCACTCAGTCTCCCGAAGAATTTATACACACTTTGTCAAAAACCAGCGGATTGCCGCACAGCCTTTGCCGCAAAAACATGGCGAAGGTAAATGAAGTATTCACGGAGATGGATACCATCATCGGCGGGTTAACCCGCGGTTTGGACCTAAGCATTTTGGATCAAGGGATCGGCGTTGTGGCCGGTTCACCGGTTAGTTTCTTTCCCGAAACCAACGCGATGGGTGTGATTTTGCCGAGTAATTCACCCGGTGTGAACTCGATTTGGATGCCCAGTATTCCATTGAAGATCCCGGTTGTCTTGAAGCCGGGAAAAGATGAACCGTGGACGCCGTACCGCATTATGCAGTCGTTTATTGCCGCGGGTTGTCCTCCAGAAGCGTTTTGCTTTTACCCGACCAGCCACGACGGTTCGGGCACCATCATGCAAACCTGCCAACGCAGTATTATTTTTGGCGATGAAAACACGGTCGCACAGCATGAAGGCAATCCGCGCGTGCAGGCACACGGCCCCGGTTGGAGCAAAGTGCTCATCGGGGAAGACGAAATTGATAACTGGAAAGACTATATCGATGTGATGGTAAACTCGATTGCAGCCAATGGCGGCCGCAGCTGCATCAATGCCTCGATGGTGGTTGTGCCCAAGTACGCCAAGGAAATCGCGGAAGAATTGGGAAAACGCTTGGCGGAAATCGTGCCCCGCAAGGCGGATGATGAAGATGCAATCCTGTCGGCATTTGCGAACCCGGCCATGGCGGAATACATGGATGGGGCTGTCGATGAAGGGCTGCGCACCAAAGGCGCTATCGATGTCACCGCGAAATACCGAAATCAATCCCGTAAAGTGGAATTGGAAGGAAGCACGTTCTTGCATCCAACATTGATTTATTGCGAAGATTTAGACCATCCGTTGGCCAAGCGGGAATTTATGTTTCCCTACGCGAGTATTGTAGAAGTCCCTCAAAGCGAAATGCTCGATTTCATTGAGTATTCATTGGTTGTAACCGCGATTACGGAAGATGAAGACTGGATTCATGAATTGTTGGATTGTTCGCATGTAGACCGTTTGAACATCGGGGCGCTGCCCACATCGGTCGTGAAGTGGGATCAGCCCCATGAAGGAAATCTCTTTGAGTTCCTGTACAAACGCCGGGCGATTCAGCGGGAACAATTAAAGAAAAGCGCGTGACCTATACCGTAAACCCATCACCATCAACGAAGATTCATCATCGAACTCTATGCTGACTGACTTTCACTATAATCCGCGAATTGAACTTGTTTTTGGAAACGGTTCGGTTGAACGCGTACCGGAATTCGTGAACAAGCATGGCGGAAGCCGTGTGCTCTTGGTTACGGATAAAGGATTAATGCAAGCCGGGCATCCTGGGTATGTACAAAGTTTTCTGGAAAAAGAGGGTTTTCAGGTGGCCTGTTTTGACCGCGTCATTGAGAATCCCACAACCGATACCGTAAAGGAATGTACCGCGTTTGCCCGCCAAGAACAAATCGATTTCTTCATCGGTTTGGGCGGCGGCAGCAGTCTCGATACGGCCAAGGGCTGTAACTTCCTTCTAACCAACGGCGGTGAAATGAAGGATTATTGGGGGGTTGGAAAGGCAGCGAAACCGATGCTTCCGCTCATCGCCATCCCCACGACTGCCGGAACCGGCAGTGAATGCCAATCGTTCGCTTTAATTTCCGATGCGAAAACTCACGTGAAAATGGCTT
>CAYVAZ010000132.1:0-13343 GCA_964449065.1 uncultured bacterium | reverse complement strand
AATTGAAGTGTACTGTCAGCCTATCGATCCCCCCTAGCCCCCCTTAACAAGGGGGGAACCTGCCTCATCACAAGCAAGAGCGCCGTTCCAAAACCCCCTTGCATAAGGGGGTGGAGCCGCAGGCTCCGGGGGATTTGCGCCGTTGGGATACGCTTTGATATTTACTACTTCGCGAACCCAATCGGAAATTGGTTAAGCCGCATAAAGCCGCATAAATAATGCCGCATAACCAGCGAGAGAAGTAACATGCACCCATCAAATCCTTTATCTGTATCCGTAAGGGACGGATAGACGTTGCGGATAGATCTGCCGCGGCTTAAAAATTATTCCTTCACGGTTTTTAAAATCTCATCCACTGTCAGTGTGGCTGTCCCCAGTTTTCCAACCACAATCCCCGCGGCGGCGTTGGCGAGGCGGGCGGCTTCTTCCAGCGTGGCTTCCGAAGCGATTGCCAGGGCCATCACGCTGATGACGGTGTCTCCCGCGCCGGTGACGTCATAGACCGTGCGCGTGTTCGCCGGGATGTGAATCGGCTCTTTTTCCCGTTGAAACAGGGTCATCCCCTTTGACCCGCGCGTAGTCAGCAAGGATGACCCTTCCATCTTGCTTAGCAGGTCATTGCCCGCCTCTATGAGTTCAGCACCGGTATCGATTGAGCGATTGGTGACTTGCTCCAACTCCAACGTGTTGGGTTTGATCAGAGTGGCGCCAGCGTATTTGCTGAAGTCTTTCCCTTTGGGGTCTACCACGACGGGAACGTTCAACTTTTTCGCGTGTTGAATGACTTGCTGGGTGAATGAATGGGATAACACGCCTTTGAGATAATCAGAGAGAATGCAGACTGCGGTTTGATTGAGGCGATCTTTCACCCATCCCAGGAGTTCAAGTTCAATGGTTTTCGGCAAGTCATGTGTCTTTTCACCGTCCACGCGGGTGATTTGCTGATCGCGCGCGATGATGCGGGTTTTGATGGTGGTCGGCCGGCTTTCATCGATAAAAATACCATCGCCGGCGATCTTGTGTTTTTGAATTTCTTCCCGAAATAGCGCGGCTTGCGGATCGTTTCCAACCACGCCGCACAGATGCACCGAGCCGCTCAACGCGGCAACATTCGCGGCCGTGTTGGCCGCGCCGCCCGGTAGATTGAGCCGCTCTTTAATTTCCACCACCGGCACGGGGGCTTCTGGTGAGATGCGTTTCACATCGCCGATGACATATTCATCCAAAATCACATCACCGATGACCAGGATGGATTTTCCTCTGAATTGCTCTAACAGTTGCTGCGTGTTCAATGCGCTTCCTCCCAAGTTTGTGTACCCCCGAATAGACGCGAATAATACGAATGGTAGTTTTAGGATACAATACCAAATGGCTTTGTTTGAATGCCCAGCAAGAATGCGTCGCAATGACGTGCAATTCAAATACTCTATGTTCACTGTCGCTCTGTGTTTACCAAAATGTATTCAACTATCGGAGGCCATCCGCCGGCTTTGAAATCGGGATGGATGTCTTTTCCGGCATTGCTGGGGTGGTCGCGGAACAGAATTGTCTTGGTTCCGGCCTTGATTCCCGTTTGCACATCGCTGAGCTTATCGCCGATGGTGTAGGACTGCGCTACATCAATGTCGAGTTCCTGTACCGCTTGGTCTATCATCCCGGTTTTAGGCTTGCGGCAGTTGCAATCTTCATCCGGGGCATGTGGGCAATGGTATACGCCGTCAAATTGCACCTGTTCCTTCGCGAACAGGTCCGCAAAACGTTTATATACTTGTTCGGCTTCATCCGGGGTTATTTTCCCTCTGCCAATGCCGGATTGATTGCTGATCACCACCAAAAGATAGCCCGCCTGCTGAAAGGCACGCATGGCTTCCCCGGCACCGTCAATCAACGTCACTGTTTCCGGGTCGTTGGGATAACCCGTATCAACAATCAGGGTACCGTCGCGGTCTAAAAAAATGGCTTTTTTTTTCATGATTTTTTACAAGTTAAAATAATCGGTAGTATCATGGCGTAAAAGAATACAAGACATTTTCAATTGCTGAATCCCAACGGAGATTAAGCCTTTCGCGAAATCCAAATTGATGACAAGATGTTGGTTCTACATTAGAAAAGATAAGAGCGTTCTGAATGATCCATGTTGAAAACTACCACAAACTCTACCGCGATTTTATCGCCGTGCGTGGTTTGTCGTTTACCGTCAATCCCGGCGAGGTTTTAGGGCTTGTTGGCCCGAACGGTGCAGGGAAGACAACCACCCTGCGTTCGATAGCGGGAATCATCGCTCCGACGAAAGGGAAGATAGAAGTGTGCGGGCATGATATTGTAGACAATCCGGTCGCGGCCAAACAAAATTTGGCCTACATTCCTGATGACCCGAATTTGTTTGAATCGCTCACCGTATGGGAACACTTTGAGTTTGTGGCATCCGCTTACAACGTAAATGATTATAAGGGGTACGCGGAACAACTCCTTAAACGCTTTGCTCTGGAAGACAAACGCAACACCTTCGCGCAGGAACTCTCGCGCGGAATGAAACAGAAAGTGGCGTTGGGTTGCGCCTATCTGCATCACCCAAAAGTGATCATCTTTGATGAACCGTTGACGGGGCTTGACCCCCGCGCGATCCGTGACGCCAAAGATTCCATCCAAGAAAAAGCGCAGGAAGGCGCCGCGATCATCATCAGTTCCCATTTGCTTTCGCTGGTGGAAGACTTGTGCTCGCATTTGCTGATTTTGCATCAAGGCGAGTGCCGCTATTTTGGTTCGCTTGCAGAAGCACGCCGTACCCTTACCGGTGAAGATACCACGCTGGAAGATGTGTTTTTCCGTATGACGGAAACCACCTCCCACCCCCCGGAGGCCGCGGCAGCCGAATGATGCATACCGCCCTGATTCATCTTCTGTATTTGCGCGTCCGCGGCATGTTGAAATACATGCTGAAGGGATTGCGTTCTCCCAAAAAAGCCGTCTTTTATCTGGCCGCGATAGCCATGATCTGCATTTGGTTGGGGCCCCAAATTATGGTCGCGTTTTGGATACCCTCCCAAGAAAATGATGGCATTCAATATATGATTCCCTTCTTTATGCTGCTGTTGATGCTGGCCCAAATCTTTACCAATACCAATGAACGCGCGGTGATGTTTAAGCAAAACGAGATCGACTTTCTGTTTCCCGCGCCCTTTGCCCGGCGGGAATTGCTCTTCTACAAAATTATAACTTCCTGCGGTGCCATACTCTTCAGCGCAACGGTTTTCAGTTTGGTGTTGCTGCGCTATGTACCGAATTGGTTTACCGCTTTTTTGGGGCTCCTGCTCGCTTTGCTGCTGATTCACCTGGTGAATATGGCTGTCATCTTGATCCGGCAAATCGTGGATGAGAGCTTCTACTCCAAAATATGGCAGGCCGCTTTGCTTGCTGTCATTATCGGGGTGGTAGCGGCAGCGTGGCAATACCGTTTGATATTGATGGAGTTTCACGTTTTGACGCTGTTGAAATTACTGTATACCAATCCGTATGTATATATCTTTCTTTCACCATTCGATGTGTTTGGCCGCCTGATCTCTACACCCTCCCTCCTGTCCGCATTGGGGATATGGCTGCCATTGGCAGTGCTGATGAACGCCGTGGTATTGGCGGTGGTCATTCGCATGGACGCGAATTATTTGGAGGTTTCGCTGCATGTCAGTCAAAAGATGCACAAACGCATTCAGCAGGTACGGCGCGGCGGTTCGGTGTTCGCTTCCACAAAAACGCAGGCAACCCGCACGTTTCGAGTTTTTCCAAGATGGGGCGGTATCGGCACCATTGCCTGGCGGCAGTTTATTGCCGCCAACCGAAATTTGGGCAATTGGCTGTTTACCTTCTTTTTGATGGCCGCCGCGTCGGTGTGCGCCTTTCTCTTTTCCGCCAAGGCCTCTCCGGCGGCGCTGGTGGGGATTGTGCTGGGAATCTTATTGTACTTCAGCATCTTTTTGTCGCCGTATATTTACTATGACTTTCGGCGGGACTTGGATCAATTCGAATGGCTAAAGCAACTGCCGATTGACTCCCACGCATTGGCGGCCGGGCAGATTGTTGTCCCGGTGGTGTTTTTAACCCTGCTGGAATGCATTGCCTTCAGTTTGCCGTTTGTGCTGCGCGATGCCCTGATCTACTGGATTTACCTGATCCTGTTAATCCTGCCGTTCAATATTTTTCTTGTGGGGGTCGATAACTTTGTCTTTTTATTAATCCCCACACGCAATTTCAAGGCGCAGGGCGACTTCAGCATGATCGGAAAAATTATGCTGCTGTTGGTTTTTAAATTCTTCATCTTTCTTAGTATAATCGGTGTTGCTGCCGGAATCGGATATGGTTTGTACAGGTTAAGCGGTTATACCGACGCTGTGTTTTTTATTTCCACTTGGTGCATTGCGATGTTGGAAACGCTCATGGTCATCCCCGCCTTGGCGTGGGCGTTTGACCGTTTCGATGTGAGTTCGGATATTCCACCGGCGTAAAATTTTGGGCTTCAATTCGTAGCCTCAATAGGACTTTTTTGCAATTTCGGGTATACTTTCATGAAATATGTTAAGGAGATAAACAGCAACATGAAAAAAGGGTTTACTTTGATTGAACTTCTAATTGTGGTTGCCATTATCGGTATTCTGGCGGCGATTGCCGTGCCGAACTTTTTAAACGCCCAAATGAAAGCCAAAATATCCCGCGTGAAAGCGGATTTTCGTTCCATCAGCACGGCGTTCTCCATGTATCAATTGGATAACAATCTGTATCCCCCGGATTTTTGGGGGCCGTGCGAGGATGTCAACGCCTATAAGATGCTGACCACTCCGGTCGCCTATATGTCGTCGGTGGAAGCGTTTCGGGATTTCTTTACGAACGAAAACGCCAACGGCGCGATCGGCGCTGCTTGCGCGAAAAACTATTATGACTACGGTATGGTTCCTTATATTACCGAATCCGGCGTTGGATATGTCGTAATCAGTTTCGGCCCCGATTTGGAACTGGATATGGGCTGGAATGCGCAAAGCATGAATGCCATGCGGGATAACGATGCAGACCGTTTACACTTTTTGTACAATTCTTCTAACGGTCTGGTTTCATCCGGCGATTTGATTGTGACTGCATTGCGAATTCATAACGACTAAACTTATTGTGTAGGCCGCATGACACGAACGCGGTGGGTCTCACTGTCACCAATGAAGATGGAGCCGTCTTGATCCACGAAGATGCCGTGCAGTCTCGCCATTTGGCATTTCAGCGGATCACCCTCTGGACCGTCGCCGCGTTCTCCGGTGCCTGCAATGAGTTCTAAAGTTCCGGTTCGCGGGTTAATCATGCGTATGCTATGGCTTTCGGTATCGGCCAGATACACATTGCCATCCGGTCCGATGCTGATGCCCTTTGGTCCGGATAGTTTGGCCTCTTTTGCCGGCCCGCCGTTGCCGGTGAAACCTTTCTCTCCTGTGCCGGCAATATGATGGAACGTCGTGCTTTTTATATCGAGCTGGTAGACCGCGTTGCCTTCACGCAATGCAAGCCACAGATTCCCGTCTTGATCAAAATCAATCGCGCGCGGGCCGTTTAAAGGTGTCCCTTCGATTGCATCTCCATTTGGTGTGGGGTTTCGTTCACCGGTTCCGGCGAAGGTCGTAATGATGCCGGATTTCCTATCCACCTTGCGGATGCGGTGGTTGCCGATATCGCAGATATATAGATCCCCATTGCGATCAAACTGAATGCTGTGCGGCCGCTTCATGGCTGCTTTTGTTGCCTTGCCGCCATCGCCGGAAAACCCCTCCTCGCCGGTACCGGCAATCGTGCTGATGATCCCGGTTTTGGCATCCATCCGGCGGACGATGTGATTGCGCATTTCAACGAAGAACATATTCCCGTCCGAATCGAACCGCACTTCGTAGGGTTCGTTCAGTTGGGCGTTGAGCGCATCGCCGCCATCGCCGGAATAGCCTTTGGTACCGTTACCCGCAATCGTGTGAATGATGCCGTCGCTCGTTACTTTGCGGATGACGTGGTTCATGGTATCGCAAAAGTAGATGTCTCCATCCGGGCCTCTTACAACGCCGAATGGGTTGTCGATCTGCGCTTCGGTGGCTTTACCGCCGTCGCCGGAATATCCGGGGGTGCCGTTACCGGCGAAGGTTTCAATGGTATACTCAACAGCTGCGTAGGCTGTGAGGTGCAGGATTGCTGGGAGTAAAAGAAGATAGGTTTTCATGGTTTCATCCATCTGCAATTGATATTTAATTTGTCACTATGCCATAGATTTCAGTATACTTCAATAACATTAGGGATTGGAATGGTGCAATGAAGCAATGGTTGGTCTTGGCTATGCAGCCGAAGGTGGTTCAGCGTGCTTTAAAATATGCCTTGATAGTAGGCATTGTCTTAATTGCGATTAATCATGGGGACGCGATTTTGCATGGGGATGTGAATGGAATCCGGTTATTTAAAATGGGGCTGACGGTAATGGTTCCTTATATTGTATCCACTCTTTCCAGTGTGGGCGCGATGCTGGAGATGCATCGATCCGGATCATAATGTTTTAGGATCATCCCTTTTCCAACGTATGGTTCTCTCGTTTCAATGGTAGTATAAAATCATTCAGATCGGCCATATTTAAAAGGAACGGAATGGGGATTGGGAATGGAATCGCAAAAAAACATACGCTTGCGCGCCGCGATCGTTCTTGTTGAAAACAATAAAATTCTCTTGATGCTGCATCAAAAAGGGGATCAGCAATATTGGGTGTTGCCCGGCGGCGGTGTGGAATACGGCGAAACTCTCGAAGAAGCGGGTGTGCGTGAACTCATGGAAGAAACCGGTATTCAAATCAAAGTAATGAACCTGCTGTTTATTTCCGAATCCATTCCGCCCGATCAGCATCGGCATGTGATCAATTTCTACTTCTCAGCAAAGCGCATCGGCGGCGAAGAACGCCTCGGCCCGGAACCCGGCCTCATCGGCATGCAGTGGCATGAACTGGAAGACCTGCCGCATCTGCTCATCTACCCGCAAGTCACACATGAGATGCTGGACGCGCTGCGCGGTGGAGATGTATTGGGAACCTCTCTTGGCAATCGCTGGTAATACCGTTTCCATTTTGGATTGTTGAGTAAGCGCGGCGTAAGCCCAGCGAAAGGAAGATGGTAGGGATTCAACGTGCAGCCAATCTCAAATTGCATAGGTATAAACAGATTTGGCTTAAGAGGAGAAGGTAACCCGTATCCGGTCAAACAAATTTTGGAAGCCATTGAAATGAATCGGCTAAAGAAGAGGGAAACCCCATACCGGAACCTATTTACCCGACCGCGAAATAATTGCTGCATTCGTCATTGCCGTTATGACTGATATACTTCGATCTGTAACTCGGATGCCGCGGCGGCAAACCAAAACATATACTTGGAAGGCAGTTGCCGCAATGATTTCCCCGCCCATTCTCCCATCACGGCTTTCCCCGACATATTCCAAACGCTTTGGGTCAAGTTGTCTTGAAAAGCTCCGTCCATCATTTCGAAGGTTAACCTGTGACCGTCTACGACCGGATCAAACGCGGCAGCTGTTCGTTCATCCGCATGAACAAATATGACTACGTCTTGATCCCCGATGCTATCCTGCACCGCATCATTGCCGATTCGCTCGATCGGATAGGCTTTAACCTCGTCTCCCACTCGAACCACTAACACTTCAGCACCCAAGGGCAAGCGGTCATCCATTGCCTTGTTGCTGACCGGGAAAGAAAAATTGCCCTGATTTAATCCTTGCGCCATGTTCTGAAATCCGTCTCTGTTATAATCTCTCATATAGCCGGTATACCAAGAAAGCACTTTTGTGGAGGGATGCATTTCCTTCCATGCGGACCAAGTGGTGGTGGTGCTGGGTAAAACGCTTAATTCCTCGCCGGTTAATGTTCCCGCGATTGCGTTGCCGCCAACCTGCCACCAGTATGAGCCGGTTTCGTAATCCAGCATGACCATCGCGGATTCATACAATGCGCTGGTATTCCCGAAGGTTATGATTTGGTTCGCCACTTCCCGGCTGTACACAATCCCGCTGCGGCACAGGGGGCAATAGGTTACGCATAACGGCTGGCCGTCAAATTCATCGTTCACAATCTCATGGAAATTCAAAATCTTTGTTGGGAAGGCCCAGGCTTCCTTTCCATGGGTATATCCAACAACCAAATCTTCCGGCTTAAGCCATTTCACTTCTTGTGCCGTTTGGTACTCTGGATTATGAAGGGGAGGGATCGCGTCACGTAAAGTTAAGATTTGTTCTTCACTGGCTTCGGTAAGCGGCAATATTCTTGGAGTCCCTCCGAACGTATCAAATAAAATATGCTGCAATGGAACGGAATGTTTGCTTCGGTCTAGTTTAGGGATGGATTGTTTTGGTGGAATTTCTGTAGAAACAGAGGGAGGTGAATCTTGTACGTCTGTACAAGAGAAGAAAATAAAAACAACCAATAATGAAGCAATAGAGGTTCGGTTCATACATAAAGAATACAGCATAAATCATAAAAAACAAAAAAAAGAGCCTCCGCTTTGGAAGCTCTTTTCAATCTCATGATAGAACCAAAAATCAAGTCAATTCGGTTGCCGCTTGGGCGCCGGCCTCTGCGACGGTGTGGTCGTTTTCGACGGTATCGCCCGACACGCCGATGGCGCCGATGATCTCTCCCGCTTTGTTTTTGATGGGCACGCCGCCGGGAAAAGTGATAAGCCCGCCGTTGGAATGCTCGATGTTATAGAGCGCTCCGCCCGGTTGCGAGAGTTTGCCGATTTCGCCCGTGTTCATATCAAAATAGCGCGCTGTGCGGGCTTTCTTTTGCGCGATATCGATCGAACCGATCCACGCGCCGTCCATCCGCGCGAAGGCTTTCAGGTTGCATCCCGCATCCACGATGGCGATATCCATCTTAACGTTTAATTCTTCCGATTTGGCGAGGGCGGCGTCCACGGCCGCTCTGGCCTGTGCTAGGGTAATGTCACTCATGTATTATCCTCCAAGATTTATAGTGTTACTTCCGTTTTGTTTTTAATGGCAGTTTAACTGTCTTTCCGGTTTTGGCTGATTCGTAAGCTGCAAGGATGATTTCCAGAGGTTTGCGGCCGTCATCACCGCTGATCATAGGCTGTTTGTTATCACGGACGGCGATACAGAAGTCGCGAATTTGGGCGATGTGTCCTTCATGGCTGATGGCCTGCGGATCGGCCGCGCCGGAACCGCGTTCCACTTCTTCGGTTGCTTCTGCTTTCTTTTCACCCATAATTTCGCGCATGGTAATGCTGCTTTTGTTCATCACCATTGTGCCTTTGTCGCCGGTAATTTCCAGGCGTTCATCCATACCGGGGTAGACCGCTGTCGATGCGGTAATCGATCCGACCGCGCCGTTTTTGTATTTCAATAGGACATGGATGATGTCTTCCACCTCTATTTTTTTATGGGCCAGCGTTGCGGCTTGCGCGGTAACGCTTTCGACATCTCCCATCACCCATTGCAGGCAATCGACCGTGTGAACGCCTTGGTTCATTAAACAGCCGCCGCCGTCGATCTTCCACGTGCCGCGCCATCCGCCGCTGTCGTAATAGTCTTGCGAGCGGTACCACTTTACGTAGGCATCACCGATAATCAGTTTGCCGAGTTTACCGCCATCGACCGCTTCTTTCAAATCCTTCATGCCTTGATCCCAGCGGCGCTGCGAGATGACGCCGAGTTTCACTTTATTGTCTTTGCAGGCTTTAATGAATTGATCCGCTTTATCCAATGTGATTTCAATCGGCTTTTCGGTAAGAACATGCTTTTTATTCGTCGCCGCTTTCACGCCCACTTCCGCATGAATGCCGCTGGGGGTACCCAACGTTACCGCGTCGATATCTTTGCGTTTAAGAAGATCATCCGGTTTGGTGTAGGTTTCAACCATATACCGGTCTTTCGCTTTTTTGAGGTTGGGCGACTTGCCGCTGTCGGCCACCGCGGCCAAATGGGCTTCTTCCACCTGTTCCATGCTTTGGCAATGAAACATACCGATAAAGCCCATCCCCACAACGCCAACGCGAACCTGGCGGTGCGGCATGCCGACCTTATCACACAATTTGCGGAAAGCGGTGGTCGCTTTGGCAAAGTTTTCCGGTCCGGAAAATCCGGAAAACTGCCCGCCGCGTGCCAAGTGCGGTTCCATGGTGGCAAAACCGGTAAAATCACGTTTGACCAATTCTTTCATCAACGGCTCAAACTCGCCGTCGCCTTCGCCCGCGGGGTAAAACTTGTGATCGAAACCGTGATCTTTCACGTGAATGTGCGTGATCAAGTGCTCCTGCATTTTGTACCAATCGGTAAAGGCTTTGGTCCCGCTAAACACATAGTTCGCCGGATCAAATATAAGTTGGAAGTTCGGGGAATTGATGGTTTCCGCCATATCTTTACAGCGCAAACCGGTTTCACCGTAAATCTTGTCTTCGTTTTCATGCAGCAGAATAACGCCTTCTTTTTCCGCGCGGTCGGTCATTTCTTTCAGACGCTTCATGACCGTCTCGCGGTGCTGTTCGGGCGTATGGCCTTTCGGGAAATAGAATGAGAAGATGCGGATGCGCGGGCAGTTGAAGTAATGCGCCATCTCAATCGCTTTTTCATACCGTGCCCATTCTTTTTTCCACGAACTGTTGATGGGAACCTTGCCAAGCGGTGAGCCGATTTCCGAACAGCCCATACCATGCTTCGCCAGCAAATCACGCGCCTTCTTTTTTTGCGCGGGGCTTAAGTTTAATATATTGGTTCCCCACAAATTGCGCAGCGCGATGTAGTTGATATCCATCTTACGCATTTCAACCAGCTGCGTTTCAAAATCTTCCGCGATCTCGTCGCCGAATCCACTCAGTTTGACTAACACGTTCCATCCCTCCATCCGATGTTCAAGTTTTCGTTTGCCTTCCTATTAAACCGTAGAATCCGTTGGAATGAAAGCGTTGACCGGAACTTATTTCACCGAAAAATTTACAATTTTTTCCAATTGTATGCTCGGAAAATGGATGATGAAATCTAAAATGGCTATAGTATTAAGATAAGGAGAACCGGTATGACTCGTGTGTTGGCAGTGGAAGACGAACCGGATATGCGCCGCGGCTTGCAGGACAATCTGGAGTTTGAAGGCTACGATACGGTTGTGACCGCGAATGGTTTAGAAGGATTGCGTCTTGCCCAAAAAGAACCGTTTGATTTAATCATCCTGGATTTAATGCTGCCCGGCATGGACGGGATTGAAGTGTGCAAACGCCTGAAAGAAGATGGCTGTAAAACACCGATCATTATGCTTACAGCACGCGGGGCGGAAGAAGACAAGATCGAAGGCTTTGAAGCGGGAGCCGATGATTACATCACCAAACCCTTTAGCCTTAAAGAACTGTTGATGCGCGTAAAAGCGGTTTTACGCCGCACCCAAACGCAGCCGGATCCGGTTCATGAGTATTCCTTCTATGGGGTGTATTTGAATTTTGATGAATACCAAGCAACAAAAAACGGGGAAGACTTAGACCTTTCCCCGCGTGAATTTGAGATCATGCGTTTGTTTGTCCAACATGAGAATGAGACCGTTACCCGCGAACAATTTTTGGAAAAAGTATGGGGCTATACAACCATCCCCAACACCCGCACGGTCGATAACCACATGGCCAAGTTGCGGCAAAAGATTGAAGACGATCCGGAAAACCCCCGGCATATCATTACCCTGCACCGGTTTGGATACAAGTTTATCCCTTAATCTTTTTCCGGCTCTGTGCACTCACCGGCTTTCTCTAAAACCATTTGATATGTATTCTTTGAATACCATCTGCCTTTGAATATCATTTCATCCATTAACGGTTTCATCTCCCGAATGATCTTTTGTTCTTTCGCTTTGAGTAAAAGCGCTAGAGCGTTTTAGAATTGAATAGCCGGGTAGCGCCGGCTTCCAGCCGGTACATGTATGTACACTTTGCACCTCTACGCAAACCTGAATGGTTCTAATTCATGAGAAAAGCAACCAAAATAATTCTTGCATCAATCGGTCTTACAGGAAATCAGGAACGCTCAAACAATGCGGTAAATAATAACGGCAGCATGATTTCATGGTGCCCGGTGAATCTATAGCCCTTGCCGCCGCCCAACGTGGGGCGCTGCACCACGTTTTGATTGGGGCGGTAATGCTGGATCATATCGAAGTTGGCGGTGGTAAAGTTGTGGATGGGGCCGGTGATGTTGCGGGCAACCGTTAGCGCTTTCAAAAACACTTCCGGTAAGATTACATTGGATCCCACATTTAAAACCACTCCTCCATCACCGATGCCGGCAACCGTTTCGCAGCAGGTGTGAAAATCGGTCATACTGGTTTTGCCGATGGCCTCGCCCGATGCTTCGGGATGATGGTGAATCACATCCGTGCCCAGCGCGATATGCACGGTAATGGGAATTTGTTTGCGGGATGCCGCGGCGAAGATGCTTAACTGTTTGTGAGGGAAACTGGATTCTTCAATCTTGTTTCCGAAAAAGTTACCGATTCCTTTGTCTGCGTTTGCTGCTTCACATATCGTTTCATTGATAAAGATGCCGGTCTCTTTTGTCATGCCGAAACTGCCGTCAATCAACGCCTCCGCCACATCCTCGGATGTGTTCCCCGCGTATGCCAATTCAAAATCATGCACCAAACAGGCGCCGTTCACCGCCATCGCGGTGATGAACCCCTGTTCAACCGCTTGGATGATCCACGGGCTTAACCCCACCTTGATGGGATGTGCACCCATCATCAGTAAGACCGGCTTTTTATTTTCTCTTGCGTTTTGAATGGCTTTGACCAATTCTTTAAGATCATCCGCTTTTAAAAACGGCGGCAGCGAATTCCAAAAGTCTTGAAACGATGCAGGCGAAGCAGGCGGTGAGGACGGTTCCTGCATCCGCACAATGCTTTTGCGGTCATGAAGGGAAGTGCGTTTGAGTTTGGAAAAATCCATAATATAGTTATTTAAAAAAGTGGAATTTCATATCCTTTGCGTGATACAAATAAAGATCAACCGCATCTTTGAGCATTTCCAGGGCATGTTCCGCGGTATCTCCGCATGAGGCTACACCCAATTCAGGACATTTCGAGACATACCCAGCTGGTTCTTTCCATATGATTGCGGTGAATTGCGCTTGTTTCATTTTAGTAACTCATGTACGCATACGTAATGATATGCTCGTTATTCTAATCTTTCGCTGTATCTATCGCCCTCGCCCACCGGGAGAGGGTAGGGGTGAGGGGTCGGGAGGAATAAACCTCTAATTACGCTACTGCGTCATAGGGAGCAATCGCTCTC